>JANMLD010000037.1:0-35883 GCA_031372345.1 Pirellula sp. | reverse complement strand
AGGGTTCGCCGAGTAATGCCATCGTCGACGGTACAAAACGTCACGGCACCGCGCGAGCAGACTTCATACGTCAATTCAACGGAACCTGTTTTCGAAGGAAAAACACTGGCCGAATCGCTGGAAGTTGCACGACGCGAACGGGAACTGACGGGCTGGTTGGCAGCCATGAAGAGGGTCACTGCGCTAACTGGGCCCGAGCAAAAAAAGGAACTCTTTGAAGAAGTCTTTCAGTTGTGCATGGACAGAAAGATGTTGGCTCCACTCAGAAATTGGTCACCAGACAATGTGCTTGCCACTCGAATGTTGCAGGAGTTGGAGAAGTCAGACCAAGCAAGGCGCATGCTGTTGCTCAACCAAACGGGCATGACGACTACCGACGACCGAATGGATTCCATATGGAATTGGCTAGAGGGCATTTCAAAAAACGATCCAAAAACGGCAGAACTATTGACTCGATCTGTTTTGGGATTGGAGGGTGATGGTGGCTCTACGAATCGAGCAATAGATTTCAGTTCCATTGCGTACCTATCCGAACACTTTCCAAGACTTGCATCGCTATTCGATAGTTACCTCATTTCAAATTTCAGTCGAAAGTTGATCGAAAACGGGAGCAATCATTATCCCGAGAAGAGAAAAGCATTAATCACGTACGCCCAACGTGTAGCGACTGCGACCCTTGAAAAAACCGATTCCGGCTTTGCGGATCGTGTGGCTTCGCTTGCGGTCGTCTTGAACACTCCATATGAAAACATGGGCTCAGATCAAAAAGAAATGATTTCACAACAAATTGCCAACTTGCTTAGCCAAGCCTGGGAAAACCACTCCATGCCTTATACGGCTGACTGGGCAGAATTTGGCGGTACTCAACCTTACGTCGCGGGGCCGAATTCCCTTAACTGGTTATCTCAACACAAACAGAGGAGTGTTCCACGTCTTCTCGGTTTGGTTTCCAGGTTCATGTCGAGCATAAAATGGGATAAGCGGCCACCAGTTATTTTGTCCGCGTTAGCGGAGTTGGAAGCCATCGCTCGACCGGAGGCTATGACTGCATGGCAGGAGCTACCGACGGAACTGCAACTAACCTCACTGTACCAGTCCATTTTCAACGGTTACGATTTTCGACTGGAAGACAAACATCTAAATCAACTTCCGTCGACGTTGACGCCTGAGCGGAAAGAGCAGATCGATCAACTGTCCGTGGCTTACATGCTGCATCGTTATGCATCGTATCTGCTGTGGGGTAATGATCCACGAAACAATCCATCGCCAGACGACATTGGAATGCAATTGGCTGCGTTTCGAAAACAAGACACCAATCAGGACTGGTTGCTTAGCGAAGATGAGTGGGCATTTGAATACAAAGCTACGCAAGGTCGGGCAGCTTACACGTTCCATCCAAACACGAAGCCGCTCGGAATCCAATGGCTTGTGGATGTAACGAGGCAATCACCTCTCGCGGGGATGACACCTCCAGGAACAAATGACGAACAATTGCGCGAATGGGCAACTTTGAGATTGAAAAGGATGGACAAGGACAACAACGGTTATTTGAGTCGCGATGAAGCAACCGGAATGGATTTTGAAAAGACGGACACGGACAAAGACGGTCGAATTTCGGTCGACGAGTACATGCGGTCGAGGTCTTTTCGATAGCCTAATGTGCAGCTCATTCGTGCAATTCGCGTGATTTGCGAGTGTCAACGCACTCGAGGCTTTTCCCGCTAATAACGCGAATTGACGCGACGGGAGAGCGAGGCTCCTGCCGCGCTGGCGTCGCAACGGTTCGGCAGGAGCCTCACCCTCCCGAGTAATGAATTGGTTGGGAAAAGTCGATGAAGACATGTTTGCGAAACGATGACCGCTGCCGCTTCGTTGCAACCGGTGGTCTGCGATGCCTCGAGGGACGCTCGTCAATCAGCCCTCAATTCTCGGGCTACATCTCCGACAACGGAGGCAACGACAGCAAGTATGCAAATACCCTTCATCTATGAACGCTTTATCTCTTCGCAGAACCAGTAATTCTCCAACGCTGCGCCGGTAAACACAGTCTTAATGTACCCCATCTGGCTGGTTGAGTGGGCAAGCGAGCTACTTGGAAGTGGGCTTTTTGCTAGGAGCCAATTAAACACCGACGCTCCGGCGTGTCAAACCGGAGCGCCTCAAGGACACGAACTTTACGCTACCCGCGTACAGTAAGTAGATCGCTAAGAGTTGTACGCATGCTGCGTTTCTTCCGGCTACAATGCAGTAGAACAGCCGTCCTTCAATATTCGGATTGCCCTCAGTAATTCGGATTGTAGGCCAAGAGTGTTTGGAGGTGGATTTCAGCGATGAACGATGTAACGCAGCTACTTGAGCAAATCAACGAGGGGGATAGGCAAGCCTGGGATGAGCTCTTGCCGGTTGTCTATCAAGAACTCCGACAGATGGCAGCGGTCAAAATGGCGATGGAGAAGCCGGGACAAACGTTGCAAGCCACGGCACTCGTCAATGAGGCCTATATCCGCATGGTTTCGGGAATCAGAGCTGGGTCACTTGAAAACCGAAGGCACTTCTTCGCGGCAGCGGCTGAGGCGATGAGACGGGTACTAGTCGACGCTGCTCGCCGTCGACTTGCAGAAAAACGAGGCGGCGGGCGACGTCGATCCCTTGAGGTCGATCAAATTGCAGCTCCCGAAGCATCGGAAGACCTAGTTGCATTGCACGAAGCGATCGACAAACTGTCCGCCTTGCGACCCGAAGTGGCCGAACTGGTTAAGCTTCGATACTTTGCCGGTCTAACTGGAAAAGAAGCAGCAGAATGCCTTGGGGTCTCCCCTCGCACAGCCGACAACTATTGGGTCTACGCAAAAGCTTTTCTGCTAAAAGAGATCGAATCGGCGTAGCCCACCTTGATCGCCACCAAAAAAATAGAAGCACGTCGACACTTCTTGCTGATCGCCAATAATCAAGGCGCGTCGCACCAAGAATCCTGCAGGATCGTCCCGCGGGATTTGATGAAAGCGATTGAATATTTCGCTAGCGTAAAGCGAGAATTGTTAGAAATCCTTACTGACCGATGCGCAATTCGGCGATGTTTTACGCATGATTGATGTGCGCACCATGCTTACTGGGAGGTTGGGGAATGGACGAACTTACGCTGTTTATTGAAATTCTAGAGATTGACGACCCCGATTTGCGTCGAGCTCGGATCGACGAAGTAGTCGGCGACGACGCCAACCTGCGAACGCGAATCGAAGAACTGTTGGAGGCACACCTGAGAGCCTCCAAATTCATGGAAACATCGGCCCACCTCGGCGGTGAGAGCATTACGTCACATGCCAGCCGCGACGTCCGCCGCGAGCAGCCCGGCGATGTCATTGGTCCCTACAAACTTCTTCAAGTCATAGGCGAAGGAGGTATGGGATCAGTCTTTATGGCTGAGCAAACCAAGCCAGTTCAGCGACGCGTGGCCTTAAAAATCATCAAAGCGGGCATGGACTCAAAAAAGATCATCGCTCGCTTTGAGGCGGAACGCCAGGCGCTTGCCATGATGGATCATCCGAACATTGCCAAAGTACTAGACGCTGGCACTACGGGCGCGGGACACCCCTACTTCGTGATGGAACTTGTAAAAGGTGTTGAGATTACAACCTATTGCGATCAGAAGCGACTGGGCCTGAAGGAACGCCTGGAACTATTTATTCCTGTTTGCCAGGCAATACAACACGCTCATCAAAAGGGAATCATTCATCGCGACATCAAACCGAGCAATGTTCTGGTCGCACAGTACGACGGTACGCCTGTCCCGAAAGTCATCGACTTCGGTGTCGCCAAGGCAACCGCGCAGAAGCTGACTGAAAAGACGCTGTTCACCGAATTCGGCCAAGTCATGGGAACGGTCGAATATATGTCGCCCGAGCAAGCGGAACTCAATCAACTTGACATCGACACTCGCAGCGACGTCTATTCCCTCGGAGTTCTCCTGTACGAATTGCTGACAGGATCGACCCCACTGGATGGCAAAAAGCTGCGATCCGTAGCCTACATCGAGATGCTGCGGATGATTCGTGAACAGGAACCGTCGAAGCCCAGCACGAAACTCAGCACCAACGCTTCCCTTGCGTCGATCGCATCCAGTCGCAGCGTGGAACCCGAACGTCTTGGAAAGATGGTGAAGGGGGAGCTGGATTGGATCGTGATGAAGGCCTTGGAGAAAGACCGTTCGCGACGTTACGCATCGAGCAGCATGCTGGCTGAGGACGTAGGGCGCTATTTGAATAATGAACAGATACTGGCCTGCCCAGCATCGCTCGGATACCGCTTACGGAAGATGACTTGGAAGAATCGTGCAGCGTTGGCGACCGTCGCGCTGGTGATGGTCGGACTGGCGGTTGGATTGGGAGTGGCGACATGGCAAGCGATTCGTGCAATGAAGGCGGAACAACTGGCTGATTCGAGATTTCAATCGGAATCGACTGCTAGAGCTGCCGCAGACAAGGCAACCAGTAATGCTGAGAACGCGGCAAAGATGGAACATGCGGCTCGCGATCAGGCCGAGCAGCTTGCCACGGCTTCACGCATCTCGCTCGCCAGAAGTCATGTGGCGGCTGGCACCAAATATTTGGCCGAAAAGAAATATGCATTCGCTCTCTCTTGGTTCGTCGAAGCCTTGCGCGTCAATGAATCAAACAAGCAGCCAACGAAAATCGATCGTTTGCGGATTGGGATGGTTCTGCAGCAATGTCCCAAACCAATCGCCTGCTTTCAATCTTCGTCGATGCAAAACAAGCGGTATGTGAGCGCACTGTTTGACCCTCGAGGGATCGCCATCGGTTTCAAGTACAGTAACGCGAAAGAAAATTCGCTCCAGGTATACGAGATTCTATCTGGCAAGCCGATTTCGACGGTACTGGCAGCCAGCGGAAGAATTGAGCAAGCTACGTTGAGTCCCGACGGTCGCTTTCTCGCTGCCAAATCGGATGACCAAGTGCTTTGGCTGTGGGAGATTCTGAGTAGTCGAATGATACTATCGCGTCCGTACGAGGGAACGCTTGAGAGAATCGTGTTTTCCTCCAATGGAGATCGAGTGGCTTTTCTCAAGGATCCTGGCAATGCTCAAATCTTAAATACGTCAGATGGACAGGAGCTCGCGACCTTCGCATTGGACAGCCAGTTTCGATTTCCGAACTTCAGCCCGGACGGAACGAAGCTGCTTTGGATCAACAGCCGCGACGAGCCGCGCCTACACCTCTGGGATGCTGAAAGCGGCGTTCGTTCTCAACCCGCTGCTGTACATTCACGTTTTCTAACGGATCTGCGTTTTAGCCATGACGGAAATCGAATTGTCACCGCCAGTTTTGACTCGACGGCTATAGTCTGGGATGTGAAAACGCTCGCGCCCTTGACTCCACCGCTAAAACACGATGATGGTGTCGAAACTGCCATTTTCTCTAACGACGATTCGTCAATCATCACCGCGAGCCTAGACGGTTCCGCCAAGTTCTGGAATTCCACAACCGGGGCACTGCTCACCGCGCCCCTAAATCACGATGCTAAAGTATGGATTGCAGCATCGAGCCACGATGGCAGTTTACTCGTTACCGGAGGCGACGATGCAACTGCCCGAGTATGGAACCCCGATTGGGGCAAACTTGCCTATCCAGTTATCTGCCATCACGAGCGGCTGGAGGGCGCAACATTTGACAAGAGCGGGCGGACACTCATGACTGCCACGGGTAGCGGATTCATTCAACTGTGGGACTTGGCCACCACGTATCCATCATCTGTCGTGATCGACACATACCCATCCGGACCTATGATCGCAGCGTTCACGGGTGACAGTAGAAAACTTTTCGTGGGCGGTGTTGCTCCCCGATTGTGGACTGTTGACTCAGGTGCTGCCGCCTCGCCTATAATGGATCATGGGGCAAATGCAGATGATGTCGTTGTCGCGGCGAACGGGCGACGGTTCGCCACTTTTGAATATCGGGGCGGCGTCAAGATTTGGGACCGCGAAAGTTTCACTGCGGTAACTCCGCTACTTGTCCTTTCAGGGGCAATCAGAGGCGATTATCGGAGTGGTGTTTCATTTTCTAGAGAAGCAAAAAACATTTTGTGCTTATGGCATAGTCCAAAATCGCGGGTTGGCATGTGGGACGCGTTGACGGGGACGCAACTCAATTTGCCAGTCACAAAAGAGGAGGATGTCACTCGCATCGCATACAGCCCCGATGGACGCATCATAGCTTCTACCAGTACGAATAAGGCAACACGCCCCCCTAGCGGATTTCTATCGCTGTGGGATGGAACAACTGGAGAGTTAATTCGCCCGCGAATCAACTTGAATCAACCGATCAAGGCCTTGCAATTTAGCCCCGACAGCCATCGGCTTGCAACCAATACCCAAGGGGGAGCTAGCGGCACTCTCGGAGAAATTCGCATCTGGGACATCGCTACGGGAGAGAATGTTGGGCCGGGACTTCGTTCCGATTTAGCGTTTTATGATGTCGAATTCAATCAGGATGGAACCCAGTTCGCAACGGCCAGTTTTGACCAGAGCATTCGCGTCTGGAATGTTGCAACCGGAGTCCCAATAACGCCCCCATTTTTGCAAAGCGAAGCGGTGATTCATGTAAGCTTTAGCCCCGATGGCAAGGCCTTGCTCGCCTCTTGCGGTAGCAGCAACATGCCCGCGAATGTTGACGCAAGTATAAGGCTGTTGGACGCAACTACAGGACAACCAATTTCCCCACCGCTGCATCATCCTAACCCTAGCATGGCGATAGAGACGAGTCGGTTCTCTTCTGATGGCCATTACGTAGCATCCTCCGGACGCGACAGGACAACTTGTATTTGGGCACTAGAAGATTGTCTACTTTCTACGGAATGGCTGGAAAAACTTGCGGAGATACTCAGTGGTAAAAGGTTGGACGAAACCGGTGGTTTTTCCCCTTTGAATACGGACGAGTTGCAGGCACGACGGGATGAAATGGCCGCCGTAAAAACCGACTGGTTTATGGCGTCGCCCCAACAGACAATTGCCTGGAATTACCATCGTGCTAGTGAGCTAACACGACTGAAAAAATCTGAGGAAGCCATCGACTGCTTCGATCAATTAGTGAAAAGCGTTCCGTCTGAAATGGTGGGCTTGCACAATCGACGGTTCGAGGCAGCGTTGGCGACGCATCGGTGGGATCTGGCTCGAGAAGATCTGGCCGCAATTTCTCACACTTTGGGTGAGGGGCATACTGAGTCTCTCTATGCTGCGGAAAGTCTTGCAAACCATTTATTTCGAAACGGACTCGTATCCGATGCAGCGTCGTTAATGGACAAGTGGTTATATTTAGCGCTTGCGAACAAGGACTTGCTGATGCAACCGCACCGCGCACTGTTGATGAACATCACGGATACCGCGGAGAGTAGTTACAGTTCGAATGGAGAACAGGACAAAGCAAATTCGGTGATGAAGGAAGCGGAAATTCTCATCAGAGCATTGGTCAAGGAGGCTCGATCGGCTCGATCTGGCGAAGGCAACCCACCAGTGAATCTCGCTGGACTGGATCTGAATTTCGCGGGACTACTCGCTCAACTTGGCAACAACCTGATAGCCCAGAAGGAATGGTCCGCGTCGGAATCTATTCTGCGCGAGTGTCTAGCGATTCGCGACTCGACCGAGCCAGAAGTGTGGACTACTTCTAATTCAAAGTTTTTGCTTGGGATTTCGCTTCTTGGACAGAAGAAGTTCGACGAGGCCGAACCTATGCTGGCCGCTGGTTGGGAAGGCGTTATCAGCCGAAAGTCGCAAATTCCGACTGATGCAAAACCGGCGTTTCTAAGACGCATTGAACGATTGATCGCTCTCTATCGCGCATTGGATAAGCCCGAAGCGGCGGACGTCTGGACGCTGAAACTCAACGAATTTTGATACGCGAGACCAATTGGTGAGTCCCGGAACTAATGCCAATGAGTGTTCCTGTTTTCTCAGCGTGCTGCCAGTTAATTTCTGATTTTCTGCAAGCAGAAGTGCGCAAGTCGAGTGCGTTTTCCGCATGTATAGCTGAAGCGGGAGGTTTCCTCACCGAACATGGCCATCCACGGCTCAAAGCTTGCACACCGTGGGATGCGTCTTGAAGCTCGCAAGCAAAAAGAAGTAATTCCTATGAAAACGAAAATGAATTGGCTTTTAGGTCGTTTTGCGAGCCGATTACCAGCAATCACTGAAAACAATGCTCGTCTTAACCGTGATCGACGAACGAACAATCGATCGTCGCGCCGACTTTTGCTTGAGTCGCTTGAATGCCGCAAGGTGTTTGATGCAGGTTGGGCCACGTCGATAGCGGGACTGGTTTCAGACACGGCCGGAGATATCTCCGGCAACCACTATCTCACCGGCCCTCTGTATTCGGCTAGTTCGTCAACCTTCGGCAATACTGTACTTCAGGCCAACAGTTTTGGAAATCTATACGTTGCCAAGCAAGACTCCAGCGGGCAGTTCCTTTGGGCTGTCAGGGCGGGCAATCCAGGGGTTAGCAATGAAGCTAGTAGGTCCATTGTGGTGGATGCGGGGGGGAACATCTACTTTGCGGGCTATTTCGACGGAACTGCGCAATTCGGTCCCAATATTTCGCTGACCAGCGCTGGCGATACGGATGGCTTCGTCGCCAAAATCGACGGTGCCACAGGCCAATTCCTTTGGGCCCGTCAAACGGGTGGTTCCCTGAGCGATGTCAACCGCGCTGTTACAGTCGATCCGTCTGGCAACGTCATCGTCACTAGTAGTATAGGCATGCTTGCTTCGTCTTCCGTTGTTGCGTCCGAGCTATCTATTACAAAATTCGACACAAACGGAACGACACAATGGACCAAAAGCGTTTCGGGGGAAACGAGTGGCTTGCTTCTCCATTTAGAGAGCGATGCGACTGGTGCGATCTACGTGGGAGGCGTTTTCAAAGGAACCGCCAACTTCCAAAACTTCCCTTCCGGCACACTTGTAAACGATTCGCCCGATTTCGATGGCGTCGTTGCCAAACTTGATTCAGACGGAAATTGGCTGTGGACCAAAGCTCTGTCTGGGGACAGTGCGTTCGGTCTTAGCGATATGATTATTGGGCCCGATCAGCAACTATACGTTTCTAGCCTTTTTGAAGGTACAGCTAATCTTGATGGAAATACAATCGTCAGCAAAGGAAAGACGGATTTCCTTATTGCAAAAGTCGATTCAGCGACTAGCAACGTCAGTTGGGCTCAAAGAATGGGTGGCACGGACAGAGAGTCAACTGGAGGCCAACTTGCCTTCGACCCTCAGGGCAACTTGAATATCGCGGGTACATTCCGTGGCACCGCGGATTTTGGTTCGCAATCACTTACCGCCGACGGTGTTAGAGGAAACGCATTCCTGTCGAAATTGACAACAAACGGATCGTTTGTGGACTCGCATCGCGTGGTAACAGGAACTTTCTCTGGCGGCATCGATATCGATGTCCTAGTCGGCGGATTGGAGATAGACGCACTCGGAAATACCTACGTCGGTGGCTGGTTCAATGGTGGCCAGGTCCAAGCCCCACAGCAGTCGCTCAACCCGAACTACACTGGCGGCTCCGCTGGCTTCATCATCAAGCTGCCTCCGTCCGCTCCGACCAAATTCTTCGTAATTGATGATGCAGCAAATGATCGCACGTATCAATATGCAAGCAGTGGCGATTTGACCATCGATGATTTTAGACTCAACAACGGCAACACGGCTCCACGCGGCGCTGTTAGCAATGCAACCGGCTCAACGGTATGGGTTGCTGACAAGAATCGCAATGTTTACGTCTATAGCAACAGCGGCGCGTTGCAAGGCTCCTGGACTGCAAGCTCGCTCTCATCGACTGCGGTAGTCGAGGGTGTCGCCACCAACGGTACCGATTTTTGGATCGTCGATAACAAGACCGATAAAGTCTTCCGGCATACAGGTGCTGCAAGCCGAATCTCCGGTAGTCAATCCGCGGCAAGCAGCTTCGTGCTCAATAATGCCAACACCAATCCCAAAGGGATCGTCACCGATGGAACTTACGTCTGGGTTCTCAACGACAGCTCTACTGACAAGATCTTCAAGTACACCGTCAGCGGCAGTTACTTGGGTAGCTGGGCCATCGACACCGCTAATAAGTCACCGACCGGCTTGACGATCGATCCGACCAACGGCAGCCAAGATATTTGGGTGGTTGATAACGGGACCGACAAGATCTATCAATACGCCAACAGTCGCAGCCGCACATCGGGCAGCCAAGTAGCCTCGGCAACCTACGGACTGGCTGTCGGAAACACCAACCCGCAAGGTATCGCCGATCCACCACCAGCCAGTTCGAAACTCACCAATTCAAACACAATGCTTGCTAACAATTACCACGCGATGGTAGAGGACCTTGGGTTGAGTGTCGGCCCAGTCCCCATGCTCTCATATGAGACAACAATTACAAATGTTGCTTCAGCTTCATCGCGTCAAGTCGAAACGAAGTTTGGCAGTACAGACGCCTTCATGAGTGCTCTAGGACGATCAATACCTTTGCCTCAAGCTGCAGCTACGATCGCTCGAACATCGCCAATTGTATCTCGCGAATCGAAGGATCCTTGCGAAAGCGATGAATTCGAATCGGTAAGTGATGACATTGACGATTTGGTTGGATTAGTGGCCAAGAACTGTTGATTTCGATCCGGATCCCTTGACGTCCAACACACGTACCAACGCAGCTTGAGCGACATGTACTTTTTCAAGCTTCCCAAACGATATCGTTAAACAGGCCGCTACTACGACTTGATTGAATGATCGTCAATTAGGTCTGATTGCCTCTTCCACCTTCTATTTCCAACACGAGTGACAAATGAATTTTATGAAACGCATCCATGTTGGCGGGAAAAAGACTACGCGAAGAGCAGGTGCCAACGAACGCAAGAGACGTAGTCTGCGGCTTGAATTGCTTGAGGATCGAAGACTGCTCACGGGCATGCCCGAACTGCTGAAGGACATCAACCTAAATTCAGGGGACTCGAATCCACAATCCTTTGTGGACGTCGGCGGTACATTGTTCTTTAGCGCCACTGAATCTGGAATCGATACCGAACTGTGGAAAAGCGATGGAACCGAGTTTGGTACCGTACGCGTCAAAGATATTCAACCTGGCATTGACAGCTCCAACCCAGCATACCTGACCAACGTCGGCGGGACTTTGTTCTTCTCAGCCACCTCCGGACTTTGGAAAAGTGATGGGACGGAAGCAGGAACGGTACTCGTCAAGCCGAATTCATCCCCCCTTAACCTAGTCGAAGTCAACGGGACACTTTACTTCCAATCCGCCCCGGGGAGAGAGCTATGGAAGAGCGATGGGACCGAAGCTGGTACAAGCCTATTCTTGAATCGATTCACGTCCGACCTTACCAATGTCGATGGGATTCTTTATTTTACTTCATACGGTAGTGACACAGGTGAAGAACTCTGGAAGAGTGATGGGACCGAATCTGGAACGGTTCTTGTCAAAGACATTGAACCTGGGAGCAACAGCTCGCAACCTGACAACTTCATCAACGTTAACGGCACACTGTATTTTTCAGCGAATGATGGTGTTCACGGGCCCGAACTTTGGAAAAGTGATGGTACGGAAGCTGGCACACTCCTTGTCCGGGATATCCAACCTGGGAGTGCTGGCTCGGTTGGCAGCGGCTTTTCCGATGGTATAACGCTTCGCCCCGGCTTTACTAACGTCAATGGTACAATCTACTTTAGTGCGACCAATTCAGGAAATGATCGTGAGCTTTGGAAGAGCGATGGGACCGAGGCGGGGACTGTTCGAGTCAAAGACATTTGGCCCGGCAGCGTCGGCTCACTTCCCGCGAATCTATCCAACGTCAATGGAACGCTCTTCTTTTCAGCGAGTGACTTTGTTGGTGGTCGCGAGCTTTGGAAAAGCGATGGAACCGAGGTGGGTACCGCACGCGTCAAAGATATAAACCCGGGAAGTAATAACTCAGCTCCATGGGGGTTGGTCGCGGTTAATGGAACCCTTTTTTTTGGTGCGGCGGATTCCGGAAATGGAATTAATAGCGAGCTTTGGAAGAGTGATGGGACCGAGGCAGGGACCGTTCGAGTAAAGGATATTTCACAACCTAATGGATTAACCAACCTCAACGGTACACTTTTCTGCTCAGCTCGAGATCTTGCGGGCGGGCGTGAGCTTTGGAAGAGCGACGGAACCGAAGCCGGCACTGTTCGCGTCAAGGACATTAACTTGGCCAGTTTCTCTTCCGGCGCACACGACTTCGTCGATGTTAATGGGACTGTTTTCCTTATTGCCGATGACGGTGAGCACGGTAGTGAATTGTGGAAGACGAATGGAACCGAGGCGGGAACTGTCCTTGTCAAGGACATCAAACCTGGCAGTGAAAGTTCGAACGCCGTTGGTCTGACCAACGTCAATGGAACGCTTTTCTTTATCGCGGACGATGGCGCTAGTGGAAGCGAGCTTTGGAAGAGCGATGGGACAGAAACCGGTACGGTTCGCGTTAAAGATATTCAACCCGGTCTGGGGAGCTCCGATCCTGCCGAATTGATCAATGTCGATGGGACCTTGTTCTTCCGCGCTAATGATGGTCTCAATGGAATCGAACTTTGGAAGAGCGATGGGACTGACATCGGCACCGTTCAAGTCAAGGATATTCAACTCGGCAATGAAGGTTCCATTCCACAGGCGTTGACCAACGTCAATGGGACCCTGTATTTTACGGCTTCCGATTCTGACTCGGATCGAGAGCTATGTAAAAGCGACGGTACAGAGGCAGGGACGGTGCGAGTGAAGGATATCTTCGTTGGGCCTACTGGCTCAAATCCGTTTTCCCTCACCAGCTTCCATGGCGACCTTTATTTTACGGCAGCCGACACAGAGGGCAATTACGAGCTTTGGAAGACCGACGGGACCGAGACAGGGACGGTCCGTATTAAGGATATTCAGCTTGGATCAAATGGATCGTACCCAAGCGACTTTACCGACGTCAATGGGACCCTTTTCTTTCAAGCTCTCAATAACAATGCTACAGGTTGGGAACTTTGGAAGAGCGACGGGACAGCCTCCGGGACAGTACTCGTTTCGTCGCCTGGATTTGACCGGATGGCTGAATTTACTGCCGTGAACGGAACGCTTTACTTCGCCGTTTATAATCGCGACCAATCATACGACCTTTGGAGGAGCGACGGGACTGGGTCAGGTACTGTCCACGTCTTTTCTGTTCCATATGACGGTTTCTCCGAATCACATCTTCAGGAACTGACCAACGTCAATGGAAGGCTATTTTTTTCTGCATCGTACTTTGATGAATGGCAGCTTTGGACGAGCGATGGCTCGATCGATGGCTCGGGACATGGCACTTTCAAGGTCGACATTGCCCCTGGTAACCAAAGCTCCTTCGCAAGTGGTCTTGTCAACGTTAACGGTACGCTCTATTTGACGGCGTTCAACCAAACGACCGGCTATGAGCCTTGGTTCTTCGATACCTACATTCCACCAACAGCCCCATCTGATATCGCTTTATCTGTGTCCGAAATTGCTGAGAACCAGCCGAGTGGTACGTTCGTCGGACGTTTGACTTCAGCCGACGATAACTACAATGAGGCATTCTATTACACACTGGTACCAGGTGCCGGAGACTCGAATAACGCTAGCTTTTCGATCGATAGCGATCAACTCTATTCTTCTGCAAGCTTTGATTTTGAATCCAAGTCAAGCTACTCGATACGAGTTCGCACCACCGACCTCAGTGGCCTGAGCTTCGAACGAAGTTTGACAATTGACGTTACCGATATCGCCGAATCCATTCCGCCGGTAGTTGGTGCCTTCGATACGACGGTAACCTACACAGAAAATGGAGCTGCTGTCCTATTGGATACGAACGCAACCATCACCGACATCGATTCGCTGGACTTTGTCGATGGGACGATGACAGTAAGCCTCATCGCGAACGGAGAAGACTTCGACCGCTTGCAAGTTCGCAATGTCGGGACCGCCGCAGGGCAGATTGGTATCGTTGGGAATCAAGTTTTCTACTCAGGGAATCCGATCGGAACCTTTACGGGTGGCAACTCGGTGGAAACGCCACTGGTAGTTACTTTTGGTTCTGGGGGATCTAAAGTTGCAGCACAGGCGTTATTGCGAAATCTGACATTCAGTACGATCTCCGATTCACCCTCCATCTTGCCTCGCACGGTACAGGTTGTCCTGACCGACGGCGATGGAGGCGAAAGCCTCCCTGTTTCCAAGACGATCAATGTCACGGCCGTCAACGACGCACCGGTCATCGCGAACTTTTCCGGCATCGCCTCCTATACCGAAGGGGATGCTCCTGTGTCGCTGAGTTCTCTCACCACCGCCTCGGACGTGGATTCGGCAGACTTTGCATTGGGACAACTGACGGTTCGAGTTTTGGTAAACTCGCAAACCACAGACCGGCTGAGCATCCGCAACGATGGCTTCGCACCCGGTGACATCGGGATCACCGGCACCAGTGTGCTCTACGGCAATGTCGTGATCGGTTCGTTTACGGGGAGCACAACCCTGACCGTTTCGCTCAATGCAAATGCCAACGCGGCGGCGGTTCAAGCACTACTTCGAAACGTAACATTCAACAGCATCTCGCTGGCACCATCGACGCTGACTCGGACCATCTCCGCCACATTGAGCGATGGGGACGGCGGGACGAGCCCAACGGTAACAACTTTGGTGAAGGTGATTGCCGTGAACGGTGCACCCACGATCGGCGCCTTTGACACGACGGTCACTTATGTCGAAAACGGAGAACCGGTGTTGCTCGATACCAATGCAACCGTGGTGGACGTTGATTCCCCCGATTTCAATGGTGGGATCCTGTCAGTAACGCTCACCGACAACGGCGAGAACGACGATCGACTTGCCGTCCGGAATCAGGGTCTGGCCGCGAACCAAGTAGGCGTCAGCGGCAATCAATTGTTCTTTGGCGGAACCTCCATCGGTTCGTTCTACGGAGGAACATCGGGTTCCGATCCGATGCAGATCGTATTTAGTGCCAGTGCAACACTGGCAGCTGTGCAAGCGGTCTTGCGAAACATTACCTTTAACAACGTATCGCAAAATCCATCCACGATTCCTCGAACGGTCGAGGTTCAACTCACAGATGGTGATGGCGGGACGAGCGATGCTGTCACCAAGACCATCAACGTAACCGCAGTCAACAATGCACCGGTCATCAGTAACTTTTCGGGCAGTGTTTCCTTTACCGAAGGCGATGTTCCGGTCCTACTCGCATCGACTGCCAGCGTGTTCGACGCCGACTCGACGGACTTCGACTTGGGTCGCTTGACGGTGAGCGTCTCAGCGAACTCGCAAACGACCGATCGTGTTACGATTGCCAACGCGGGAGTCGCTCCAGGGCAAATTGGAGTCAGTGGCTCCAACGTAACTTATGGGGGAACGGTAATCGGTACGTTTACTGGGACAACCACCTTGATCGTCACCTTGAATAGCAACGCCAACCATCTAGCCGTAAATGCACTCGTGGCGAACATTGCCTTCAGCAGTTTGTCCGCAGCACCTTCGACATTGCAGCGAACGATTACGGCCAGCCTTACCGACGGTGATGGCGGGACGAGCGCGACGGTCACGAAAACAGTCCAGGTCTTTTCGACCAACAATGCTCCAATGATCGGCGCGTTCGATACCACGGTCACTTTTGTAGAAAACGGTCTGCCTGTCATCTTGGATACCAATGCTACAGTGAGCGACGCAGATCTTGTCGATTTCGAAGACGGAGCATTAACCGTTCGCTTAACAGCCAACGGTCATTCAGACGACCGATTGGAAATTCGAAATCAGGGGACTGGTCCGAATCAAATCGGCGTCAACGTCGATGAAGTCACCTTCGGTGGTGTGGTCGTTGGGACTTTTTCAGGCGGAACGTCGGGGTTAGATCCACTTGAAATCCTGCTGAACGTCAGTGCAAACCAAGCTGCGGTTCAAGCCTTGGTTCGAAATTTAACCTTTAGAAATATTTCGGAAGCTCCATCGACCTTGGTTCGAATAGTCGAGTTGCAATTGACCGATGGCGACGGTGGCTCGAGTGTACCGGTGACCAAGTCGATCAACGTCACCGCCGTGAATGATGCTCCGGTCATTAGCAATTTCTTAGGTTTTTCGAGCTATACCGAGGACGAAGCGGCAGTGGCTATCGCCATTGACGCAGTTATTGACGATTTAGACTCGGCTGATTTCGACCTTGGGAAACTAATCGCAAGCGTTTCGGCGAATTCACAATCGACCGATAGAATCACCATTCGCAATGATGGTCCAGGTCCTGGCCAGATTGGGATAAGCGGTACGAGCGTGACATTCTCAGGAGTTGTCATCGGAACTTTTGCTGGAACGACTGCATTGACAGTGACTCTCAATTCCGTGGCGAACAAAACGGCAGTGCAAGCGTTATTACGCAACATTTCCTTTAGTAGTCTTTCCGGTGCACCCTCAACTCTGCAACGAACCATCACCGCCACGCTTTCCGACGGAGATGGGGGTACGAGTCTCGCCGTGACAACCATCGTTGAGGTCATTGCAGTCAACGATGCCCCAGTTGTTGGAGCATTTACGCCTGACATTACCTATATCGAGAACGCCGTTCCGCTTTTGCTCGATTCCAACGCGACGGTCACCGATGTGGACTCGTTGGACTTTGTAGATGGATTCATGACGGTCAGTTTGACCGCAAATGGAGATGCAGACGACAGACTCTCCATTCGCAATCAAGGATCGGCTGCGAACCAGATCGGGGTAACTGGCAATCAAATCACCTATAGTGGTGTGGTGATCGGGACGTTCGTCGGCGGGTCGTCTGGGCTAACGCCTCTACAAATCACATTCAACTCGGTTTCTTCCAAGACAGCGGTTCAAGCCCTCGTGCGAAATCTGACCTTTAGCAACATCTCGGAAAATCCATCGACGTTGCCTCGCACAATATCTCTGATCGTGAACGACGGAGACGGTGGAACGAGCCTACCTGTGACGAAAGTCATCAACGTCACTGCCGTGAATGATGCCCCGACCATCGGTGGCTTTGGCGGCAACGTTGGCTACGCGAAGGGCGGCCCCGCAGTCGTGCTGGACTCGGATGCAACTGTCGATGATCCAGATACAGGGACTTTCAATCTAGGGGTCTTAACGGTTGCTTTGACGACCAACAGACAGACAACGGATCGAATCGAAATACAAAGCGAAGGTACAGGGATAGGACAGATAAGTGTTCTGAGCAACCAAGTCTTTTACGAGGGTGTTCTCATAGGGACGTTTGGTGGAACAACGACACTGACGGTAACGCTGAACGCGAACGCGAGCAAAGCTGCCGTGCAAAAGCTGCTTAGGAGCATTACGTTCAGAAGCTTGTCGGCAACTCCGTCGCTTCTTTCGCGAACCGTTTCCGTGACTCTTTCAGACGGTTCGGGAGGAACAAGCATCGCCCAATCGAAAACCATCGATATGGTTTAGGCACTGAAAGCAGGTCAGAAAAAGCATTGTGTGAACAGCCCTGGTCGAAGATTGCGACGCTATGGCGTTGAAAGTCGATGCGTCGGCCCTGTGAATATCGTCGAGGAAATAAATCGCAGGTCGAACTCGAGATAGCTCGCTCAGAAACATTCGGAATTCCCGTCATTGGCTCGCTCCAGTCGATGGCTTCTTTCGAGTCGCGTTCCAAGTTCGTAAATTCGCGCAGACAGGTAAGCCGAATTTACGGTGAAACACGCCGACGCCGCAGATGTGATCGAAGTGTTCGTGTGAAAGAACCAATGCGTTACAGTCGCGAATGTCCCGCTTCTGAAAATTCGCTTATGTTCGATTTTGAATTTTAAAAATTCATCCTCGAAAATTCGGGGAACCTTTACGCTCGCACCATGTTCAATCGGCATCACTAATGTTGGTTGACCAAAAAGTGTGCTCGCGAATTTTCCTGTCAATAATTTTCCTGTCAAAATGGCTTTCGAATTCGACAGGAAGATTTAGGGACAGGAAGATGGGCGATAGAAAAGTGGGTGTTCACAAACTAGAGCTTTAGATTCAGCATACCGTCGAGAGAATCCCGGATCTTGGCTTCCGTTGTCCCTCCTCCGCCGACGATCACTTGCTTTACGTTGCCATCTCGATCGATGATGACGGTTTGTGGAATGGCTTGGGCTAAATACGCACGAGCCGCGGCACCATCGGAATCCAAGACAACCACCGGGCTTATCTTGAGACGGTCCAATAACGCTCGGACTTCAGCGGACGTTTGTTCAATGTTGACGGCAATGACATCCACCTCGGCCCCTTTATACTCTTGCCCCAATTCCGTTATCTTGGGAAGTGACGCGACACAAGGACCGCACCAAGTAGCCCAGAAATCCAGAACAACGATTCGACCTTTTAGATCCGACAGTTTTAGTAGTGTGCCATCCAGCTTCTTCAATTCGAAATCAGGAGCTGCCTTGCCGATCATTCTGGCGTGCGGAGAATCCGCTGCGTTGCCACCCTCCGAATCGGGCGAATCCAAATCATTCACAAATTTGGGGTCGATAGCATTCTCGAGTGTCCACTTGCCAAATCGATTGCGTTTCGCATCGTCGGCAATCGCGTCTCCCAAAATCAGTTTGGATATCTTCGAGAGGTCCACATGGGCTGCACCCAACTGGGGATGTTGGCCGAACAAAATATTACCTTCGACCCGCTCTGGAACGAGGCTGATCCGCGTCCCAGAGTAGTCCAGCGCCTGGCAATTCAAGTCCACTTTTTCAGGGTCACTACGGACTACTTTTGTATCGCTCTTTTCAGCCACAGCTGGCGCGTTTTTCCCGAGCGGAACAATCTCGGGGGCATCCTGAAGCCAAATGATCTCCGCAATGTTTTTCATCTGTATTTTGCGATCCTCACCCCGAACCTGCAATGTAAGTTCATCTACATCCATGCTTTGCAATTGGCCGCGGATCGCATCCCCTTCGCGGGAAACCACCAAGTGCGTAGGTGGATTGCTTCGCTGTGAACGAGGAAGGGTCAAGAGACGCTTTCGACTCCCTTTTTCCATGGTTTCGGTTCCAGTGTATGCAAGTTTTCGTACTCCGCGAACCAAATCCACATCGATCTTGTGGGTGCTGAACAGGCTGGATTCGAAGACCATCTGGCCGTCGATGACGCTTTTTATTTCCGCCGCAAAGCAATCGCCGCTCTTGAGGAAAAGGGACGGTTCGTCGTTTTCTAACGGCCTGCCAAAATCAGCACTTACCTTTGGCTTGACAGGCTTGTCGGCTTTCGCGTTCGCTGAGATAGGCTCGATCGTACCGGTCACGCCAGCCGCAATCGCGACGGGAAGGAGCGCATGGACTGGCTTCCAATTCATTGTTCGAAAATCCAGCTTCGAGGCCGTCGCATTAGCAGCATCCATGGCAACGATCTTGCCGTAGGAAACCACCCAAGGGGAAACGAATCGCATGGAAGTATCGCTCGTCGCCGAATCCGGTTTTTCCAATCCATTTTGTCCGACCGACATGACATCCTCTAAAGGGATTTCAACTTTGGCCTGAGATTGTTCTAAAGAAAGCAGTAGTTGGTTGGATTGAATCGAAACCGACTGGCCGACATAGCGAGCGCCGGACCACAACTGCACGTAAAAAAGCTTTATTGCTAACGCTTTCGAAGCGTCGTCGGCAGTGGGTGGGAACTCAATGCGATCCACTTGTTCCAACGAAACACGCCCGAGAATTTCTGCCGTGGTTGAGAAACCAAATGTTCGCGTTGCGGTATCAAACCCGATTGGCTGGCCGACAAAGGTCTGTCCATTTTGCAGAAGAGTCTCTGGCGATTTGATATTGCCGGTGTCCGTCGGTTCTTTGCCTTTGATAAGCAATACAGGCGACGAAAAAATCGAACGGTAAATCTTGAGTGAGCGGAGTGACAGACGTCCTGCCACATTGTTGGTGAATAGAACTGTTTGACGACCAGTCAATCGTAAGCTTTTGTTCAATCGAAGTTGAGCAATCGCGATGCCGTTTTGCATCACCACCAAGCGTCCTCGAACCGAATCGCAAAGCACTCGCAAGGAAAGGGCGTTGGAGCCATCCAAAGGCAATTGTGCTGTCGCAATGTCTGCCGTGGTATCGTCCTCAACCAGTACTGTGATTGAGAGAGTGTTTCGATTTTCAAGTCTACGCACATGCAACTCAAGTTTGCGTGGCTCACCAATCTGAACGACCCAATTCGGAATCGTCGACTGCCAAGAAACATTCACGTCGATCGCTGCTAAGTCAGGAAAAAGTACGGACTGAGAAATGATGGTTCCTGCCGTTTCCGTATCGTAGGATCCCAAACCGTCAAACCAATTGCCACGACCTCCGTTTTTGATCTTGGGCTCCATTTGTTTCCAATCCGAAAGCTTGAGTTCGCCGCTCTCAGATTCCGCCGTCGCAGAGGTCCTAAGGATGCTCCGGACAGACCCAATCGGTATGTGTTTATTGCCCGCCAATTCGCTATCCACATCGACAAATCGGTCGCTGATATCAGTAATTTTGCCTGTCAGACATTCGCCGTTTTGCATTTCAACAATAAAGGGAGTCTGTTCTGCCGCTCGGATTTCGGTACGTTTTTTTAACGGCTGAACGATGCTGTCGACGGCGTTCCACGGGACGATGAGGTCCGATACAAAAGATGGGCAACGCCAAACCAGCGAGCCGCTGGCATCGGTCGTTTTTCCAAACTCGCCGCGATAAACGTCCCCTCCACTGAGATGGAGTTTGCCAAACGACGTATCTGATTCGACGTCGCGGATTTTGATTGGATCGATAGCATCGCAGTTGTTCGTTACTAGGATCGCAGACAAAATCGCAACAAGATATTTTAATGGTTTCATATCAAAACGAATTCTTGGATCTATCGTTCATAAATGGGTAAGAATCGGAAATTCAAAGCAAGAGCCAACAAAGACATCGACGTGGCGACTGCTGGCCCAAAATTGCCCTCGAAATGACCATCGGACTTCTGCTTCTGCTTGAGTTCAATGATCAAGTTCTTGTTCCACTTCTCCCAGGAGGCAATGTCTGCTTGGAAGAGTGCCTGCGCCTTGTAGTAAGCGGTGTACTCGCCGTAGTGATCGCCAACGAGGTTGGAGTCGCTCGCCTCTAACAGGTTCGAGGTCGCCTTGAATTGCTTTAAGTCTTTTCGGCCCGCTATTGAATACACCAAGCAGGCGATGGCTGTTCGAGCGGGGGAATCTCCCATCCCCCCCATTCCGCCTGCGTATGCAACTTGACCATTGTCCGATGTCATGCTTGTAAAGTACTTGATCGCAAGATCGATGTTCTTGTCAGGGACTTCGATGCCTGCGTTGCGGGCGGCCAGCAGCGACATCAGTACCGCTCCTGCAACCGAAGTGTCTGCATCCGACCCATCCGGAGAATATCGCCATGCCCCATCGCGATTCTTGTTTTGACTCGTGACGGACGTTCGAACAGCGAGTTCAAGCGATTGGCCAATCGTCCGAACGCGTTTCTGGTCAACGCCCTCCGGCCAAAAGTTGCGCTCGTCGACTGCCCCATAGGCTTCGGCTAGAGCGAGAGTAGCAAAACCATGGTGGTACATGCTGCCACCAAAATAACCGGTTGCCGCACTCTGGTCTCGAATGAGAGCTTGAATGGCTTTGCGAACGGGAACCGAGTATTGCCCGAAGTTGGGATCCTCACCCGATGCTAGAAAAGCCATCAAGGCAAGACCTGTGCCACCTGCACCTCCGCCTTCACCACCGGTCGACTTCCACGTTCCGTTCTCGTCTTGATTGTTGGTAAGCCAACTCAGACCTCGATCGTACATTTCCCGAACATCACGAGAGACCGCTTGCCCCTGTACGGCGCCATCGCGTCGCGAAGGCTGTGCGTTGACCACTTGGGCCGCGGCGAAAAATCCTACGAAAACAAACATAGGCAGCAATCGCTTGAAACACGACGGGAGGGCGCACTTGCCGGGTGTGGGCTGTTCGATACTTATGCGATTGAAAACAGAAGGAGGGCGAGGCTCCCGCCGAGCTTGGCGTCGAAGAGGTTCGGCAGGAGCCTCACCCTCCCAAGCAGTATCGTCGCAATGTGTTAAAAATAAGCTCATTTGAAGGGATCATCTTTGAAGGCTGGTTGGATTCGCTGCAATTGCAAGGGTGCTTGCAATTGCGCGGGTAAAGGTACGGGGGATTCCCTTAGTGCTTTGATTTGAGATGGTCTCAATATTCGATGGGAATCAGCGGTATCATGCAACTTGTTGCAAAGTGAAGGCATATCCAATCCGCGAATCTCGTCCTGTTTGAGCCACTCATCGATTTTTACACGTTGACTTTCGGTCAAACCCAATTTGCGCTGCAAAATCAATAGGCTCTTTAGTTGGTCCGTTCGTGTGCGATTGGCCGCTCTCCGAGCGTCATCCAAGTGGATCTTTACGTTCTGCTCTATGGTGAGTTGGGAATTCAACACCTTGTGCCAGACAGCGTTCTTGTCTTCTTTGTCAGTCTGTATCGACGACGCAAATTGCCAAACTTTTTGTTGCATCTCCTGCAAGAGCTGCGGTGTCATTTTGCCGTCGTAACCGCTTAGCAAAGAGGTAATACGATTTTCAATGTGCTGAATATCGACTTCAATGGCTTCGTTGAGTTTCGCCCACTGGTCCTCGGAAAGAACGCAGATGCTGTTGACTCGATCCAATTCGCGACGAATACTCTCGCGTTTCAATTTATGAAAAGCGACCTTGGACCCGCCCAATGAACCATACATATACTCCTCCATTTGCTGCCGAGTCATTCTAGGCAACGCCCCAAGCTGTGCGGCATCCTCTGGCGGTTCGTCGTCCTCCTGGATGCCTACTGCTCCCCCCTGTGCAACGGATAGTATTGGCGGCATACCGAACTCAAGCCAGCAAAAAAGCAGAAGGCATTTTGCAATCCACCTCCAACGGCAAGTTGCAGACGACCGGAGCCTCTTGAAAAGATTCTTATCATGGCTTCTTGGCATCAGCAGCTCCTGCTTCTTCTTCCGCAATTGCCTTTTTCAAGATGCCTTCAATGACCTTTGCGTGATCCTTTTCGATCGCTTTTTTCGAAACCGGCTCTACCTCAATGGAGTCGGAACTCGTCGCATTCCCAACCACAAAACGACTTTCAACTGCCAACGAAGGGGAGTCCCTCAGCACTGGAACTGTCCCAAATGTAGTCTGAGGGTCCCGGGTAACCAACGCGGCCCGCTGCGATTCCGAAAGCAAGGGTGTGATCCAGCTAGGACGTATGTCAGGTAGCAGTGAAGCGTTGTCAAAAGTGGCTTCCAAAGAATGATAGAAGCGGTCTTTCCATTTTTCATTCAAGACCTCCTCGATCTGCACCATCTGCAAACCACTTAGATTCAATTTGGCTTCGAGTAGATCCAAGATTTTGCTGACTACCGCTTTTTGCCGCCATTTCATTCTGTCGGCGAGTTCCCTGTCGTACTTGTCTAATTGATCGGCGCTGACAACCGCACCCACCCAAGAACGAACGACCCGTTCAGCTAGACCATCTAAATCAGCCGTCCCGTAAACTTGCTCTTGGACCCGTTTGATGATGGTAGTGTTGGTTTTGGCCTTCCACTCACCCTCGGCTAAGTCGACGAGAGTCTGCTGCTGCTTTTGGTCCAAATCGCACAGTTCGCTGACTATGGACAATTCATTCTGAATCAGACCTCGCATTTGCCTAAGCAATTGAGGTTTTGCATTCGCGGGTTGGGCTGCAAATCCGGGTTGCAGCCCAAGTACCTCAACATCTTGAATCAAGACGTCCTGAACCCTTAGCCTCAACGCTTCCCGACGCGGAACTATCAAATCTTCCTGAGCGTTGAGCTTAACGGGCATTGCAAAAACGCATGCTAGACCAAACGCAAGACAAAAGGTGCCTAGTGTAGCACGGCACTCCGTGCCGTGACCCGCCGCCCCGCGATTAAGAACGCCGCGATTTAGGGCGCTACGATTTAGGGCGCCGCACGTCACGGCACGGAGTGCCGTGCTACACTTGGGGTGACTCACGGCAATGCCTTACGCTCAAGCCTCTGAAAATACTCATCCAATCCTTGTCGATATTCTTCGGGAAAAACAGAACCAGCTGTGCCCGTAGATTGCTGGACGCCGTGATCTTCGCGTGCTTCCTTTTCGTTGATCCCAGGGCCTAGCAATGCGATGGCTGCGTCTTGCGTATCGCCCCCGCCACCGCCACCTGGATCCGCACCACCACCTCCGCCGCTCTTTGGATTGATGCGTTTGCTTTTGAGCAACAACTCGATGACTTCGGTCTCCGCCGCAATCGCGATCTTCGTTGTATCGGGGCGATCCAGTATCTCGGCCGCATCAACCATGGCTCGGTCGACTTCATTCATCAGAGCGATCTCTTTTCCAAATTCACTTTGTGCATCTGGCAACTCCTCGATCCTCTTGCATACCGCAACAATTCTCTCCTGCAAACTAATTTGCGTTGTCGCCAACTCGTCAACCATGTCCAAGTACTTTTCATTGTCCGCAACGGGCTTGGCCTGTTCTGCAACGCGAGTCCGCTCACGCAAATTGATTTCCTCCTCGAGTATTTTCATGACCTCAAGGATAATGGACGGAGGCAAAGAGCTCTTGGATTTGCTCCCTTTGCATTCGCCCTTACACGCTGGGTCGACAAGATCTTCGGCCCAACGATCCATCGTGTCCGACCAGTATTCCGCCTCTGCAATCGCGATCCCCTGTGACTCCAATATGCGGTTGGACAAGAGTCGGATTCCACCAAGCACATCTTCCTTCTTCATTTCATCGAGCACACTCTGGAACTTGACCAACGGCCTTCGTTCATGGAACGCTTCCAGATCGTCGATAATCAGTCCAACGTTGTTCAGTGCGCCCTCTTCACGTGTTTTCAACTGCTTGATTCGTACTTGCTGATCGTTTTTGAGTCGCTTGAGGCTCGAACCAAAAGCATCGTTGATTTCTCCGGAAGTAGCATCGGCAATTTGCATTTGCTCACGCGAGGCGGCTTTCAGTCGTTTGACCAGAGTGCTCCCCTCAAGGTTCGCCATGAGGTTATTCAACTCTTCGGCAACTTTGTCGAATTCCGCGAGCAACTCTTCCTGCTTGCGAACAGCTTCCTCGACCTTGTTTTCTTCGGCCGGTGGAGTTTCTTCTTCTTCTTCGCCAGGTTTCTTAGGTTGAGGTTTCCCCATGACTGTCGTCGAGGGCAATCGCAACGGGGGCGGAGCACCAGCCTTCTTCGACGCTTGACTGGGGTCTTCCGCCGGAATGGGAGGCTGCTGCGACGATTCACGATCTGCAATCGTCGGGTTTTGGGGTTGAGCCGGTTTGGGTTCTGCCTTGGCCGCACCTGCTGGATTACTAGCCGAATCCTTGCTTTGACCGACGATTGGCCCCGATTTCGACTGCTGAGCGGCGCTCGACTTGACGATTCTCTTTTCGTCTTTGGCTTGTTTGAGAAGATCCGCAACCGATGGCATTCGGTTGGCTGCGATGTCTTTCAAAATCTGATGCATCTCGGCCCATTTCTCCAAGTGCCCAACCCCGATCTCGGAGTTGCGTGCCGCTTGTCGAAGCAATTCTTCACCACGGCCGGTCAAGTTCTTGAGGCGGCGCCCGTTGGCTTGTTCCGCGGAAGCCTGTTGCTCAATCTTGCGGCGTGTGTCTTCTTTGTTTAGCTCGTCTTCCGACAGATCGCGAATCTTGCGGTTCGTATCCAGAAGTTGCAATTCACGGTCTCGGACCTCCAGGGATTCTCGTTGCCATTTGCTCAATTGCTCCAGAACCCAAATGGCGTGATCACTCGGGGTCAAGACATATAACAAGTGTGGCGTAGAATAAACACGACCTCGGTCCGGCAAATAGTCTTCGACAAACATTCGCAATTCGAGAGGCTGTGCCGGTATCTTAAGTGATGTCGCTTGGAAAGTCGCCATCGCATCCAACGTCTCCGCCGTTGGATTTCCTGCCGAGAGCATCAGTTCACCTCGAATCGGGGCTGTTCCGAGGAAACCCTCGGCCGTTCTCCACTCCATTCCAATGTGCTTTACGCCGAAGTCGTCGACGGAGCGAACCGTGAATTGCAGTTGCTCGGAATCCAGTACAACCCGCGATCTGGGCAGCCCATCCGAAAAGACGGCAGGCGATTCGTCATTGCGGATGGTTACATTGACGGAAAACGGTGACTTTGCAGATAGGCCATACGTATCGGTCCAATCGAACTCAATCTTTTTGGATTCCTCCATCACTTCTCGCTGTGGATGGAAGGATTGGTCTTGTACGGAAATCCCATTTCCGTTGACTTTAGCGGAAACCAAACTTCGTGTCGCCTTTGCTTCAAAAGCAACTCCCGACCCCATAACGACGGACAATCCACCTCCGCGAACATCTTTTGTCAGAAGTTGATCCCGCTGCAGGTATTTAGGGAGCTCGATACTAGCTTGAATACGTTCCAGTTCAGGACGCAACTTGGGCTCAATTTCCAAGCTAGGGGTGGCATCGCCGATCGAGAGAGACAGCGTTCCGGATTCTATTTGCGGAGGAAACTCAAAGGCATACTCTCGGTCGATCAACTTCGATTCCAATTCGGCTTGGCCACCGATGGTGGCCGTCGCCATGCTCGGGGTCCAGGCCGATCCCGATGCCAACTTGATGGAAATCGGGAAAGACTCACCATGCGGCACGATCACTTTCTTCGGAAGTGGTTCTATGGCTGCAAACGTATATCGTTGAATGTTTCCTAACGGAGACGCGAATCGAGCCCATGCGTTCGAAATGGCCGCAGGAAAAAGAATCCATAAGCCTGTTACGAGTGCTAGCCCGGTGGCCGCAAGCGATCCCCAGGCCCGATGACGCGATGAAGGGGTGGCTGCCAAGAAATTCCTTTTGGCGGAATCCTCTGCGACTTGGACTAAAGCCGCTTTGCAAAGCGCCGGAGACCTCGACTGCTCCGAGTCGCTATGCGAGAGCTCGATAGCCCCTAGCAATGCATCTCCAACCGCTGGCATGCGTTTTCCCAAAAGCTTGGCTACCGATTCCGCAGAGCGAACACGAACGACCCACTTTTGAAACCAGAAGGGGATCGATGCGACGCCAACCGTTGCCAACAGCAATACCGTTGCTCGAATCCAAGCCGGCGAATCGAACACCCGGTCCAATGCAAATACACAAAGTACCCCAAAAAAGATCGAAACCAACGCGATGCCAGCTGCCTCTAGCATCTTTACTGTCCAGACATGCTTTCGAAACTCGTAGAGCTGGGCAACCAACGACGCAGGGATAGCGATACGGTTCTTTGTTTGGGATAGGCTCATAATGGGCGGGGATTCCTCTAAACAACCAAATGACTTTATCTAAAGTCCAATACTACCTCGACCGTTCGTTTTGCGGTGCCGCAAAAACAGACTGCCACGATTGGACCGAACCGACTGAATTCCGTTCAAGTAACAGTATAGAGGCTGCGCACCGACAAACTCAAGAATCCGACAGAATTCCAAGCCCGGGAACTCCGCTTTTCTCGAAAATATTCCCCTGACTAACGTAAAAACCCGTTCAGCGTGACCGGTCGTGTCAAACGCATCGGCGATACAACGATTGTCTCAGCCAAAGCACTTGCCGATACGATACCAGGCTTGCGAAATGGTTGTGGACTCTTATGACCGTCCAGTTCGCAGTCCAAAAAGGGTAGTACAAATGGCCAAATTCTATGTTCAAAGTGGATCAATCCGGGGAATTGTGGATTGCTATGATTCCGAATGTGCAGTCGTATGGATTGTGAATCGTGTCATGGAACAAGTTGCCCCAGTAAGCGATGAGGCTCTTTACGATGGGGACGAAAATGCCGATGTTGGAATGTTCGCCCTGGACGATACGATCCAAATCAGTGAACAAGGCTTCGACCGGGATGATTGCGAAATCATCGACACCCACATGGCGTTTGTTCATTGGCACCAGCTCAAACGTGCCATCGAAGCCATCCATCAGCAGCTCAACGACAAAATCGACAACGATTGATCGTTTAGGCGAGCGGCAGAGTGGAAACTATCTGCCAAGGGTTCCAACGGGAGAGCGAGGCTCCTGCCGAGCTTGGCGTTGGTTCGGCAGGAGCCTCTCCCTCCCGGTATAAACAATGCTGCTGCTCGCCTTAACCCCGAGTTGTTGGCGACGGCTGACAAGCCAAAACCCAGGAAAAGCCAATGGCTAATGCGTTGCAGTCTAGGTGAGCGTAATTAGTCTGATTGTGCATTTCGGACTAACACTCGAAACGTGGTCCGAAGCGAACTGTGCAGGTAACGAGAGAATGATCCGTCTAGCTTGCGAATCGCGATCAGCTCGACCACATCGGCGAAATCCTTATGAGTGCGTCGAAGATTACCGATGCCGCTTGCAATTTTCATTTCAATCAATCGCGATAGCTTCACAACCCAAAGGCCCTCTATATCTTCCATATTGAACTCCCCCTCGGGCTCAGGAATAGATACCTCAGATCCCTTTCCCGCCCTTTCGCCAGCGATCAAAAATTGGACCGCAACCCCACTGGGACTTTGAAACTCTTTGTTTTGTTCGTCCCATCGATAGCCTTCCGCGACCAGCAACTGTTTCACGGTCGCCCCATCGGATTGCTTGATAATCAAATCCAGATCCGTCGTGTTTCGCTGATAACCATGCAAGCAAACGGCGACTTCCCCGCAAATCGAGTGAGCGATCTTCGAGCGTTGGAATAGTTCGTGGCAATGCGAAGCAACCTCCCACAGAGATTCGTTTCCAAGCATTGCATAGATCCTTTGGGTTGTGATCATCTGACGTGGCTCCTTGAAGGCCATTCTAGCTCAACAAGCGAGCGGCAGACAAAAAAATACCTGCCACGGGTATAAATTGGAGAGCGAGGCTCCTGCCGAGCTTGGCATTGGTTCGGCAGGAGCCTCTCCCTCCCGGCCCTCCCGGTAGGATCCCACCTAGGCGATGAGTCCGTTTTGTACCGTTCCATGGACATCCGTCAGCCTAAAATCACGTCCTTGGGACCGAAATACCAAGCGAGTGTGATCAAAGCCCAGCAGGTGTAGCAAGGTTGCATTCAAATCATGAACGTGCACTGGATCCGCGACTACATTGAATCCGAAGTCATCGGTTTGGCCGTGAACGAAACCTCGTTTGAATCCACCGCCGGCGAACCACATACTAAAGCACCGATTGTGATGGTCGCGCCCGTCGTTCCCTCCCTGCACCATCGGTGTTCGTCCAAACTCACCACCCCATATCACCATGGTGTCATCCAAAAGCCCGCGGTCCTTTAGATCTTGCACAAGTGCCGCACTCGGGCGATCGGTCTCCAATGCATTGGCTTTAACGCCTGCGGTCAATCCACCGTGCTGATCCCAAACTTCATGGAACAACTGCACAAATCGAACGCCTCGTTCGGCCAGACGCCGTGCTAGCAGGCAGTTTCTTGCGTAGGACGATTCATTCGGATCCTTGATGCCATAGCGCTCCAATGTGTCCTTCGATTCCTTGCTCAAATCCATCAGTTCTGGCGCGCTGGTCTGCAATCGGTACGCCATCTCATAACTGTGGATTCTAGCCGCAATGTCCGGATCTCCAATTTCCTGGCTGGACAAAGTGTTCAATCGATTGATCGTGTCCAAGGATGCACGCTGTGCAGTTGCATCAATTCCCTTTGGGTTCGAAAGGTACAACACGGCGTCGCCACCGCTTCGCAACGGTGTACCTCCGTACAGGGTTGGAAGAAATCCAGAACCGTAGTTGCTGGCACCTCCGCTTGTTCCTTTGGCGCTGGTTAAAACAACAAAGCCAGGCAACTCCTCGCATTCGCTCCCCAAGCCGTACAAAGACCACGAGCCAAAACTCGGACGACCGAACAACTGCGAACCCGTGTTAATCATGATCTGCGCGGGGGCGTGATTGACAGCGTCGGTTTGCATCGACCGAACCAAGCAAATTTCGTCTGCAATCTTGGCCGTGTAGGGCAATACTTCGCTCAGCTCCATGCCACACTGGCCATGCTTCTCGAATTTGAATTTAGGCCCTAACAAAGCCGAATTTGGATTGATAAACGCCGCACGGTATCCGGCCAGTAACTCCTTCGGCGGTAACTTGCCATCGCTCTTGGTCAATTCAGGCTTGTTGTCAAACAACTCCAAATGACTTGGAGCGCCAGCTTGAAACATGTAAATCACACGTTTTGCTTTGGCCGAAAAATGCGGCAGCTTTGGGGCCAGGGGATTCGCATCGTCAGCTCTGCTGCTGGCCGATTGCGCCTCCTTTCCCAGGAACGAGGACGCGGCCATGCCCGCTAATCCTACTCCGCATTGGCCGAAGAACCAGCGCCGTTTGGTTCGCTCCACGGCTCGCAACAAGTCTAAGTCATGCATGCTTGGGTTCATCATGATTAATTCTTTGAAAGGGTTTCGTCACAATTAAGCAACACACGCGAAACAATGGTCCAAGCCGCCGCATCCTGCGGATTGACCCCTTCGGGTAATGCTGGCAGTTTTGCCGAATCACCTGTGGCTATTTCTCGCGGATTGAGCCATCCCTCCGCTAATCTCTTGCGATGCTCACCCAACAGTGTCTCGATCGCCAGTCGTTCGCTTGGTTTGGGTTTGCGACTTGTGCACAACAAGAACGCGTATTCGGTTCTTGAGGCATCATCCTTGCCTCCTTCGCGTAACACTCGCAAAGCCATAGCCTGCGCCGCTTCGACGAAGACCGTTTCGTTCAAGCCAGTTAACGCAGCCAACGGAGTGTTGGATCGAACCCGGCGAGCACATGCGACATCGCCATTGGGCGAATCGAAACTCGCCATCACGGGATCCGGCATCGAACGTTTCCGAAAGACGTAAACAGCCCGGCGATAACGGTCAGGGCCAGTCGCAGGGGTCCAATAGCCTGGAACGACGTAATTGTAATTCAAGACATTCTGAGGGACTGGAGGGATTATGCTTGGCCCCCCCAGCTTGTTCGATATCAAACCCGATGCGGCCAGAGCGATGTCGCGGACAACTTCCGCCTCGACTCGAAATCGTGGCCCACGCCCTAAGAGCCGATTCTTGGGATCCAAGTCATGCAATTCTTTTCGAAAAAAGGAACTCTGCTGATAGGTCTCACTCAGCAGGATCATTTTGATCAAATGCTTTTGGCTCCAGCCATGTTCCATGAACTCGACAGCCAAGTAATCGAGCAGATCTGAGTATTCGGGTATGGCTGTGCGTGTTCCAAAATCCTCGGACGTTTCCACTAGCCCATCGCCGAAGATCGATTGCCAAATGCGATTGACGGCGACGCGGGCTGCCAGGGGCGAACGGCGATCGACCAGCCATCTGGCAAACGCCAATCGAGGTGGCACGTTTGGCGTGTCAAGCAATGGATGCAATGCTTTTGGCACATGCGGCGAAACCGGTTGCTTGGGACGGTCCCATTCCCCTCGATCAAGCAACTGCGTTGGGCGTGCGGCAGTCGGTTCTCGTTCGGCCAAATGCAAAACGGTGGTCACATGCTCCGGCAATTGGTCGAACTGCCGATCGGTCTCCGCGTTGAACATCTGAAACTCTGGTTTCGATTTCCTCCAACCGGAAAACAACGCGTCGCTATCCGACTTGGTTCGCTCACTCTCATTGATAGACATCGCCAAGACAGCTGCATGATCGCACTTGGGTGCAACGGGCTGTTCCGATTTCGTTAGACTCATTCGGCAACATCCGATATTGTCCGCCATATGGATTTCCACTTTGAATCGCGAGCCTTCTGGCAACGCAAGGGGCTTATCGAATGCAGCAACGGCAACCGACGGTTGGTTTCGTCGTCCCTTGCCCCGGTCCGAAGTCCAAAACGTTTCGGGCTTGTCATCGAACAAGTAAGAAACCGGGCCGAAAGCTTTTTTCCCATCTTTATCTTTGGTTTCGACGGTGGAGAAGTCAGCCTTAACGTTGGCTACCTTCAGCTTCTCCCATTCCTGGCTTTCCGGCTTTTGAACCTTGAGCTCGATCGAGTGGATTTGCCATGATCCATTTGGGCTGCGGCCGGGGCCTCGTAGGGGTAGATCACCATGATTCAAGACCTCCAATCGAAAACCGGTAATTCCATTGAGATCGGGCGATCCGATCATGAACACCTCGGAGCTCGAATGGCCGGTCATCAAGATCGAACCATCGGATTGCGGTGCCGGATGGTTCAGTCCACTGACGCTGTTCAAATCGTCGAATTCAATCGTCTTCCACTTAGGTTGACTACCAAGGATCGAGTCTTGAACTGCCTTTAGCTCCGACTCCCAAGTTGGTACGTCTTGCTTGATCTTTCTTTCAATCCCCGCAATCGACTCGTGAATCGAGCTAACGACTCGCAGTTGCTCAGATGTGTAGACGGGCGACTGGGCTTCGTAGCAATTGTTCAAGAACGCGAACATGCCATAGTACTCATCGTGAGCAATCGGATCGAATTTGTGCGTGTGGCATTGAGCGCATTGCACCGTCAACCCGAGCACTGATTTGCCAGCACAATCGATGCGGTCAAACATCTCAGCCATGCGGAATTGCTCAGGAACAATGGCCCCCTCCTCGTTGATCATGCTGTTGCGCAGGAAGCCGGTGGCAACCCTCTGATCTTGTGTCGCATTCGGAAGCAGGTCGCCCGCAATTTGTTCGACAATGAATTGATCGTAGGGCAGATCGCGATTCAAAGCCTGAATGACCCAGTCACGCCAAGCCCATTGGTCTCGTCGCAAATCCTTTTCGTAACCGTTCGTGTCCGAATAGCGAGCGACATCCAGCCAGTGCCTTGCCCATTTTTCTCCAAAGTGTTCACTTGCCAGAAGTTCATCGATCTTGCTTTCGATCCTGCTCTCGATTGGCGACTGTTCGAACGAATCCAGAGCAGATGGCGATGGTGGGATGCCTACGGCATCTAAGTGAATGCGTCTAGCGAGTGTTTCGGTGGATGCACGCTGGGCAGGCGAAACTCCCACACGCTTGAGGCGGTCTCGCACGAAGGAGTCGATGGGGTTCTTCGTTTCCATCGGCAATGGTTTTTTGATCGGTGGAGCAAAAGCCCAATGGGATTCGTATTTCGCACCTTCATCGATCCATTGACGGAGCAGCTTCGCTTGCGCTTCGCTGATAGGCTTCTTCGCGTGTGGTGGTGGCATGACCGTATCCGGATCCTGCGAAGTGACACGCTGGATTATCTGACTTGCGGCAGAATCGCCGGGTGAAATGGCTGGATGACCTTATTCGCCCCCCTTGTACGCATAGGATTCTACGTCGAGTCGCAAGCCCCCCTGCCTCGCCGTTTCGTCAGCCCCATGACACAGGTTGCAGTGCTCCGAGAGTATCGGCTGAATTTGCCTGCGAAAATCGATGGCTGGCTCGGAACCGGCAGACAAGTGGCCAATGACTAATGCCAAATAACTAATGACAAATCCGCTTTTGAGCAGTGAGGATCTCCCAATTGAAAAAAGCGTTGATGGCAACCAAAAAAGCTGGTTGATTTGGTCTGAATTTTGAAAAAGGCCTGGATTTGTCATGAGTTATTTTTCATTTTTCATTTGTTGTTTGCGGAAGGATCGGAGCGTGCGGTGAAACATCCACTCTTCTTTTGCTTTGCGGTTTTAATGGATGCGTGGCAGATTCGGCAAACAATCGAACAGTGAATTATACTCTCCATTCTCTTTCCTCTATCCCCCATACGAAGTGACAAGAGTCGGAACGACTGCAAAGCAGATCGCTAATGCGAAGAAACCTCCACTGAGAGGCGTTAGTGGGGCTGGGTGCGACGCTAGGCCCTGCTGGCAGCATTTTAGCGATGGATTTGAGGTAAGGTCGACCCCCGATTACCCGTATGTGGGAAAATGCATCCTGCGCGAGTTATGTGCATTGGCTCTTGTCGAAAGCACCCGAGTGTCCCTATGTTAAGGAGTACTCAAAAGTGGTTTGCCGTCATTTGCGACCGACCAGTCCTTTGTCCACTCTTATTCCCATCCATGTCCGAGCCTAGTACTCGAGTCCAAAAGACAATTGCTGCGATGCGTAGCGTTCGTCCTACGATCCTTCCCTCACTTTTGTTGTGCGATTTCGCCAATTTGGAAAGGGAAGTGCGTTTGTTGGAGGAGGCTGGGGTGGAGTGTCTGCACCTGGATGTGATGGACGGGAATTTCGTTCCCAACCTGAGTTATGGGATGCCCATTGTGGCGGCTCTCCGCAAAGTCACGGATCTGATGTTAGACGTGCACTTGATGATTAGCGAACCAAGTAAGTATGCACCGCAATTCGTGGACTCGGGGGCGGATTTGATTACGTTTCATATCGAAGCGTCGCCGGCCCCAACGGACCTGCTGGCAAAGATTCGTTCGCAAGGGGTTGCGGCTGGGTTGGCCATCAATCCATCGACCGACATGGGGCTTGTTTTGCCGTTTGTCAGCGAATGCGATTTGGTGCTTGTCATGAGTGTCGAAGCTGGATTTGGCGGACAGTCGTTCAATCCGATCGCGTTGAACCGTCTGTCTGAGCTTCGGAAAATGCACGGTGCCGATCTCCTTTTGGAAGTAGATGGCGGCGTGAATGAAACAACCGTTGGCCAATGTACGGCCTATGGAGCAGACCTGCTTGTCGTGGGATCTGCGATCTTTCGCCAGGCGGATTACTGCCAGGCGATGACCCGATTGCGTCGTGAAATGCAACCTTCAAGGTGACGCCAAAGGCGTCATCGATTTGATTCCTCTTCGGACAATTTGTTTATGTGTAATGTAGTTGTTGTGCGTCCTGGATCGACCCTTTTCGACGAGCAAGAGCGAATCAAAGGTAGTCTCGATATGCCGCTCTCGGCATCTGGGGTGGAGCAAGTTCATCGCATCGCGATAGAAATTGCCAAGCTTCCGATTTCGACCGTATACTGTGGTCCATGTGAATCTGCCCAAAGTACCGCGAAAGAAATAGCTGAACAAACACGTGCCAAATGGAAGGTTTGCGATTGCTTTCGCAATTTAGACCATGGGCTATGGCAAGGCAAACTGATTGACGAGCTCAAGAGGCAACAACCGCGACTCTTCAAACAGCTTCAAGACAACCCGCGTTCTTTTTGCCCACCTGGCGGCGAGACTGTCGCAGAGGCAGAGGCCCGCGTAGAAAAGCTTATCATTAAGCTTTGCAAGAAGCATGCCAACGAGACCATTGCGGTGGTCATTCCGGAACCTCTGGCAAGCTTAATCGCGGCCAAATTAAAGGAAACCGACCTTGGGGACCTTTGGAAGTCGGAATGCGATAACGGTTCTTGGGAGATGATCGATTCCGATACGCACGATACGATCGGTTCCCACTTAGTTCCCGATTGCCGGGCAGGGACTGCAGTAGGTCCTTTTGTATCCCAATAAGACACAGCCGACAAAAGTCAAAGTAGTAGGCACATTCCATGTGCCGTTCACCTAGAATCCCATTAAATGGCCGACAGCGGACGGCACGACGGAGCGTGCCTGCTACTTTTGTCGGCTGTGTCCAATAAGAAAGCAGATCGAATGTCCACAGTAGAATTGCCGAACACGCCAGATGCCATACCGACAGCCGCCAAGCGAGGCGTACCGGAGGGGTTGTGGATCAAATGCCCTGGTTGCGGTGATTCGATCTATCGCAAAGAAGTGGAACGCAATCTAAATGTTTGCCCGAAGTGCAAGTACCACATGTACGTATCCGCCCGCGAACGGATCGGACAGTTGTTGGACGAGGGCACATTCGATATTTGCGACGAGCACATTCTTCCAACCGACCCCTTGAACTTCTCGGACAAGAAGCGCTATGCGGAACGCTTGGTGGCTGAGCAATTACGAACT
>JANMLD010000287.1:0-4609 GCA_031372345.1 Pirellula sp. | reverse complement strand
TTGTCGCCTTTGTCGCCTTTGTCGCCTTTCGCTCCGCGAAAGTGCGTTATCGAGGCGTACTTTCGCGGAGCGAATGGCGACAATGTTAACTACGCCTTCCAACCGAAGAGCATGAGTTTCTTTTGTGAGCGCACTGCGATTTGATTTCCAGCCACCGCTAGGTGCGCCCATGTTTCTTCATCCGCAACTTTCCGCTCGGAAACCAGTTGGAATTCGGTAGGGTTGTGGGCGATCAGTCGCAGTTGTCCTGTTTGATCCAGGGCAAGAATCTGTTTTCCATTGGAGACCATGCTCCAGTATTCGCCGAACGGTTTGGTCGTCCATAATTCCTTGCCGGTTAGAAGATCCATGCAAGCGAATCGTTTGTTTTTCATGTGCATGTACACGTAGTGGTCGATAATGATGGGCGAGGACATGTATCCCTCGATCTTGTTGTCCCAACGAACTTTGGTCGACGCATTGTTCGGAATATCTAGCAACAGAGATCGGCCTCCGTAACTACTGGTGAAAATGGCATTGTCCCAGGTCGTCGGTGTCAGGATATTCATCCCGCGAAAGGCAGCGACGTCGTGACTCCAGTCTGCGTTGCCGGTGGCCAGATCCAGACCTGCGAGTTTGGTCCGGGTTTGGACAATTAACTGTCGCTTGCCATTGAGGGTTTGGATGATTGGCGAGGAGAATGCGCCACTACTCATCATGTCGCCGCTGTCTCCCAATGCGTTCCAAACAATGGAGCCGTCCGAAGCCTTTAGTTTGTAGACCCCCTTGCCAGCTTGAATGTATAGATGGTCCCCATCGACGAGCGGTGAGCACGCCATGCCAAAGTCAGGCACTTTGCCAGCCATCTTGCCGAAATCGACTCGCCAACGTTCGGTTCCGCTTTCGCAATCCAAGGCGACCAATACGTCGCGAATGCCGCCGACGAAGAGTGTTTTGCCGTCGGTTGCTGGAGTCGACCGGATCCAACTACCGTTTCTCGCAGCGAAGAACGGAACCGTCATCGAGCCATCCCACTCATATTTCCATTGGATTTCGCCATTGGCTCGATTGACACTATAGACGCGTTCCTTGCCGGCTTGGCTTTCGGTGGTAAAAACGGCGTTGGTGGTTAGCACTGGTCCAGAGTAGCTATCACCGAAAGGCTTGCTCCAAACGAAACGGAGCGATTCTTCATCGATCGATACTGGCCATGATGCGCCGTCTATCATGCCATCGCGGTTAGGTCCACGCCAATTTTGCCAAATGGAATCCTCACCAAGAACATGGTTGCTAACGCATCCCATTCCGAACATGGTGACTCCAGCAGCGATGAACGTTCGACGTCTCATAGATCGGGATTCCTATGGCAAGGAAATGATGAAAATGGTAGACAAATAAGGGGTGGAGGATGGTAGCGCGACAAGAAAGAAAGTCAACACTCTAGTTTTTGTTACTTTGAAACTTTATCCGTCGAACGAGCGTTTTGAATGTGATTTCCCCGAATGAGATTTCGTTTAACCGTGTGGGCATCGCCCCGCGTTTGCTACTGCAAGCGGCCCGTTGGGCACGCGGTTAAACGAAAAAAGCTTTTGAGTAAGTGCTTAGTTAGTGCGATTGCTTGACTTTTTTGGGAAAACATTCCAAGGAAGAGACTTTTTTTCGCAATTCTTAGATAATTCAGACGTCAAATTTGGCCTGGAGGTGCGTAGTGCTACCGCAAATTGAGTTCATCACGCCGATTTTAAACGTTTCGAGTGTCCCTGAAAGTATTTCGTGGTTCGAAAAGATTGGTTGGCGGCGAACGTTTACTTGGAATTGCGGAGGTGTGATCGAAGATATGGCGGATCGGGATGATAACGGGGTGGCGGACTTTGCCGGAGTTGGAAGCGGCCAAGTCCAGGTTTTTTTGTGCCTAGACGCCCAGGGATCGCGTGGCGGCCAATGGCCGATGCACGTCAATTCTAACGACGACGAAAGCGGTGGAAACTGGATTAGTGTCTGGGCTTCGACTCCGATGGATTTGGAAAAACTCCATCAAGCCGCGGTCGAAAACGGATTGAAAGTAGTTTTGCCGGTAACGGATCAACCCTGGGGTTCCCGCGAATTTCGGTTGATGCATCCCGATGGTCACATTCTCCGAATCAATGCCGTTCTCTAGTTCAAACGGTTATGATAGGAAAATGGTCGGAAAGTTTTGGCCTGTCGTCAAAACTTTTGTCGGCAATTTGGGTTCAAATTGAGCAGTTACCTAACTTTTGCGTTGCGGAATATTTTGTCCAATTTGCCGAATCCGTTAGAAAATGCCGCGGCTGATCCAGACGTTGCGCTGATGCTGCGCGTTCGGGACGATGATGCGGTTGCATTTGAAATGCTGATCGACAGGCATCAGGGCAAGATTCAGCGATTCATGCAGGGTTGGGTTAGCAACCTTCAGCAGTCCGAGGACCTAGCACAAGACGTATTTTTGAGGGTTTATAAAGCTCGAAAGACGTACGTCCCCACGGCCAAGTTTACGACTTGGCTGTACCGTATCGCAAATAATATTGCCTCCAACCACGTTCGAGATTCCTCCCATCGCCGCGAGTACCAACTTTCCCAAAGCGAAAACAGTTCTTCGTCCCAGTTAATCATTGAAAATATTGCGATGGCTCCAAGTAGCTTTCAACCCTCGCGGAGGATCGAAAACTCGGAACGATCAGCAGTGGTTTTGCAAGCGCTGCAAGCATTGGGTGAGCGTCAGCGAACCGCACTCATGTTGAGCAAATTTGAAGGGATGAGTTACCACGAAATTTCCGAAACCATGGGTCTAAGCGTCAAAGCGATCAAGTCCCTTTTGAGCAGAGCCAGAGTGAATCTTAAGAACCTATTGGAACCCTTTATCGCCAGCGAAATGGGCACCGGATCAGTTGCCTTCAAATCCAGCGATGAACCCAACGAACAAACTATTGGTGAACTGAACTCCGTCCAGGGGAAAATCAAGGAATGAACCTCCCAGACATGGAATCCATTGACGAGCAGTTGACCGCCTATCTTGACGGTGAATTGACACCGGCCGAGGCGTCCTCGCTGGAACGCAATTTAGTGGACGACGAAAAACTGCGATTGCGTTTGGCAGCCCTGCGTCAAGCCTACGATTTGCTCGACGAAATACCGGAAACACCGCATAACCAACGATTCACCAAGAGCACGCTCGAACTGGTGATCAAGGATCTATCGACGACAACGCGGTTTACTAACGGAAGCCAGCCCAAGCTGCAAGACAGGCCAATCGATTGGTGGGCATGGCCTCGAGTTACAGTGTTGCTTGGCGCATTTGTCATTCTGGGAGTCGCGGCCGCGGTCGCCATCAACTTTGAAAATACTCGACGCGAGCTTAAAGAGCTGGGGCTCATTGCAGGCATTCGTGGTCTCGAAGACATCAATGAGCTCAAAACTGCTGTCAAACTCAGCAAGGAAACAGAAATCTTCGGTGTCCTTCGAGACAATCTTAGCGAAAAGTTGATTCCGCCTCCTCCGGATTCGACTTGGCAGCGCAAGACCTGGGTTCAGGGGCTGACCCCAAATCAAATATCGCGATTGGATAGTGGGCGAGAAAGACTCAGCAAATTGGATCGCGAAACTCGCACACGTTTGGCTGCCATCGAATCCCAAATCGAAGCCCTTCCTGATCACAAACAAATTCAGGAGACGGTGCATTTGACCGGCCTAGTTCTGGATAGCCTTGGAAGCGCAAAGCGACTCGATATGGAAGTCATGAAATCAGAGCAGCGATACGAGTTTTTGAAAGAGTTGCTGTGCATGAAGGCTGCCGAATTTTACGCCGCCCGCATTCCAAATGAGGATGCTGCCGCATTGGAGCAATGGGATTCGGCGACATTTAACCCAGCACTGATTGTCGCGGTTCTGCCCGATCGTCCAATGGCCATGGATACGAGAAGTCTACTGGGACAGCTACTGTTTCGAAGAAGAATCGACCATCTTGAGGATCAAGACTCATTGATCGCTGAGCTTACATCCAAACTTTCGCCAACGGCAAAGAAATTGATTGAAGGAGTTAATAAGTCGGAGCAGATTAAGGTGTTGAATATATGGCTCTTTCCAAATTCGACGGTTTCTTCGACAGAGACTTTAATCGACTACTACGACAAAATGGATAATGACATTTGGCGAGACTTCCGCGACCGAATAGATCTTGTTGATCCGCAGGATGTTCGACGAAGGATTTTCCAACCAAGAGGTTCGCGATCGGGTCGCCCATAGGCCTGAAAACCGATAAGCAACCCTCACGAGCACGAAAAGCAACCCTTCCGAGGAGATCGTCCGGTTTAGTCACCCTCCCCGAGAGATCGTCCGGTTTAAGCACTTGTATTTGCTTGCAATTCCGGGAGAGCGAGGCTGGGATGATGAATCTTGGTCATGCAATAGCAGTTTCGTTTTGCCCGGTTTTGTTGCGCGGATTGGACTGTCGATAGAACGCCATCCTAGCGGCTTGGACTGTCGATAGAACGCCATCCTAGCGGCTTGAACGGTTTTGCCCAATTTTTCCTTAGCCCATTCATACACGGCCTTCGTTGGAGTGCTGTGAAGAGCTTCCGAGATGGATTGGATCGTTTTCGGCCCGAGCATCGCC
>JANMLD010000238.1:0-32104 GCA_031372345.1 Pirellula sp. | reverse complement strand
TAGCGTCGGCTCGGATGCTGCTTGTTTCAGCTCGGATGCTGGCAACATCCGCCACGGCTTTTGAACAACCCAGCGTCTTCTAATTCTCTCAACAGTTGGAACAGCATGGCCTCGCGTCCCGGTGCCGTCGCAAATTGCAAACCGATCGGCATGCCGTTGGTGACATTATAAGGAGCCGAAACGACTGGAATGCCTGCAAGACTCAGCGGTTGCGTGTAGATTCCAAGATGGGCTCGGGCTGACGCCGGCTTGCCATCGATCAGTATGGTTGCTTGATCGATGCGTGGCGCGACGACCGGTGTGGTGGGTGCGATCAGAACATCGTACTGTCCGAAAAGCAGTTTCACACGTTTTCGAAAGTAACTGCGGAAGTCCATCGCGTTTTGGTAAATCGACGCAGGCAACATGGCTCCAGCCAATAGTCGATCTCGCACTGCCGGATCGTATTCCAACGCCCTGGCACGCATGGTATCGAGATGAAGTGCGCCACCTTGTGCGGCGGTAATGAGGTACGAGGCCGAGCGAGCCGTCTCCGCCTCAGGCATGTCGGCGATGTTGCTGACACCAAGATGCGCCATAACCTTATCTAAAGCAGCCAATACCTCAGGGCAAGCATCCTTGGCAAACCAACCGCTGAGCCTTGCGATGCGAGGAGCCCTTGTGGTTTCGGATAATGCCGAATGGGAAAGTGAGGTACCCGACATCAACGAATAGACCAGTTCCAGTTCGGCAGCTGATCGTGTGAACGGGCCTACCGTATCGAGTATCTTTACGAACGGAAACGTACCTTCGACGGAAATGGCACCATCGGCGGGCCGAATCCCCCACAGCCCGCACAGAGCAGCAGGTACTCGAACCGATCCATTGGTGTCGGACCCAAGCGTGAGCGGAACAAAACCAGCTGCTACGGCTGCGGCCGAACCGCCGGAGGAACCACCAGCCAGCCGATGGACGTCATGTGGATTGCGAGTCGTTCCGAAGTGCGGGTTTACGGTTGCGAAACCGTAAGCGTATTCGTCCATGTTGAGGGTCCCAATCAGGACAGCGCCCGCGGCCTTGAGCCGTGAGACAACGACTGCATCACGTTTGGCAGGCGGAGCGGACATGCGCATCTTGGCACCCGCGGTGGTCGGTAAGCCAGCCACATCATAAAGGTCTTTCACGGCAAACGGGACGCCGGCCAGCGGGCCAGGATCGACCCCATTTGCAACTTGTTGGTCGACCACGCGTGCCGCGGCCATCGCTTCATCGGCCAACACGCGAGTGAAGCATACATAGTCACGATTGCGTTGGGAAACATCCTCGATCACTGCCTTGGTAAGGTCGACCGCCTTCATCGCTCCAGAACGAACACGGTTTGCAATTTCAATCAAGGAGTTGGGGGTAATCACGCGGACTCTGCCTCGATGGATTCTTTCGGAATTTCGAACGCCTCAACTTTGCGAGCGTGGATTCGCATAAGTTCTATGTTGGCCTCGATGCCAGCTAGGCACTCTTGAGGCAACTTCAAGTTGAGAAAAGCAGATAAGTCGAGGCAGTAATGGCAGCTCTTGGCTGGATCGTCCTGTCTGGCTGAGTCCATTTGATGTTGGCCACGCCTTTCGTCCCTAGACTGTGATTATTGTAACCCGACGCGTGTTTAGGGCCGAAGGCCCGGTAGTTTGCCTAGCCCAGGCCCAACGGCCTGGGACTAGGTAAGTGGTTGGGCCTTTGGCCCGAAATACTTTGCAGCTCGCCTAAACGCACTTTTGCGGAGCAAAAGGCGACAATGTGTCGAACTAAACTCTTTGCAATACCAAAATCGTATCTACCGCTTCGGCATTCAGCTTTTGGGTGGTTTTGATGTCGTACCAAAAATCATGGACAGCAACCAATTTGAGCTTCTTGGCTTTCGCTAGAAGACTCTTTAATTGTGGGGCAGTGTAGATTCTCAGGGTAATGTGGTCGGACATACGAACCGTTTTGTCCTTTTTCTTAACCAGCATCGAGATCCTCAATTTTTCCAATCGAGTCTTCATGCTGGTTTCGACAACCGTCAAAGCGTAATACACAGCCTGTTTCTCATCCTTGGCAGACCACCGTTCTGTCCCCCATAGATCTCCGTCCACGGGTAAGAGATGTAGCGACAGCACGAACACACCGCCCGGCTTGAGGTGTTCGGCGACGCAATCCAAATGGGCCAGAGCGGCTTCCTCGGACTCCAAATGGCGAAAGGTATTGATCGCGTTGACGGCCGCGTCAAAGGGTTGGTCGAACTTGAAGTTCGTCATGTCTCCAACGACCGTCTCTCCCTTGACTCCGAGCTTCTTGAGTTTCTTCTGGCAGTATTCCAAGGCAGTTGGATTGAGGTCCAAGCCGGTCATGGAAAAACCGCGTGTCGCCATATCGCAAACCAAACGGCCTGAGCCGCAGCCCAGTTCCAAGACGTTCTTGACTGGAAATGGAACATATTTTTTGAAGACCGCTTCCAAGAATTTGGATTCTTTGGGCGTTTCCTTTAGAAACCCAAGCTCATATAGCTCGGGATGGTTATACCACGATTCAACAGTCTCATCGCGGACTTTTTTAACTGCCTTGGGCTTGGTGGATGCAATTGGCTTGGTGGCCACCGGAGCTGGCTTTTTGGTGGCCTTGGCTTTGGGTGTGAGGAGTTCGACCGCTTTGCTCAAATGGGTGGCCGCCTTGCTAACGGCCTTGGGCGAAACTCGCTTGGAATTGGTTTTTAAAGCCACTTCCTTTTTTGCCTTGGCATCGCCTGTTTTTTCAGCTGGCTTCGTCGCCTTGTTTCGCACGTTTGTGTTCTTAGCTGTTTTTCGAGTTGAAACGTTGTTCGTAACCAATATCGACTCCCCAAAGTATCGTAGTGTTCTTACCCGTGAGGATTGTAGAACGATTACGTGGTAAGGGGCAGCGGGCTTTTGGAAAACTCGTCGAATCGATCCTGCCAAAAAACAGACGACTCAGGCTTTTGGCCCAGAATCAATCGAAATCGCATTCGGCGAATGACCCCCTTTTCCATAAACCGACCAAAGACCCGCATGGCTAGTTCGTCACCCCGTTGCTCAATGTGGCAGTCCCGTTGATCGAGCGGATGCACCATCAAACCCATTCGCATGGATTGGCTAGCCCAACCCTTATCAGCCGCGGTGTTGAATCGTTCGCCTTTTAATTGCAATTCAAGTTGCGGGTGGGAGTCGAGTAGCGAGGTTTGAATACTCAACCAAATCTCTACCGCCAAAGTATCGGGGGGTGCATCCTTAAGCACTCGCAAGTCGATTTGATAACCGAACCGCCAAGGAGCCAATTCTGGGAACATCGCGATTAAGTCGTTTTGACGTACGTAGGCGTCCCCTAAACGCAATTCAGTGGCAGAAGGATTCACCTGCAGTTCGCTAGGCGTGATGCCAACACTCAAAACGTTCCGTTTTGCGGCGTCCTGAATTTGAATCAACGGCTGACGCAGAGCATGGGTTAAAGCCACCTCCAAGGACCCATTCGGTCCATGCCATTTCGCGTTACTATCTCGAAGATCCCAACTCATCGAAGTAAACTCTGTATGATGCGAGAAGTGAAGAAGTGAAGAAGTGAAGTCGTAGCATTGTCGCCTTTCGCCTGTGGCTGAGCGAGGCCCTCGCTCAGGTTTTGCAGGAACCCTTCGAGCGAAGGGCCTCGCTCGTCCACGCGAAAGTGCGCCGAGTGAACGCACTTTTGCGGAGCAAACGGCGACAATCGGCTTCATAGCAGCTACACGATAACAACGGAGACTCGATGCATCAACCAACTTTAGAAAATGCGATGCAAGTTGCCATCGTTGCCGCACGATCGGCCGGTACGATCCTGCAGGAAATGCTTGAGACCAATTCAGTCCGAGAGAAGGCCCCGAAAGATCTCGTCACCGATGCCGATATCGCAGCCCAGAAATGCATCGAAAGTCATGTCATCGCGGCTTTCCCGAAACACCAATTCTTAGGCGAAGAGTCCTCCCTTTCGGTAGTCGATCGATTTGCACTTTCCAAAGAAGACTGGTTATGGGTGGTTGATCCACTGGACGGCACCGTCAACTACGTGCACCGCATGCCGAATTTCGCTGTGTCCATTGCACTCATGAACGGAGCAGAGACAGTTCTCGGAGTGGTCTACGATCCGATGGCCAACGAATTGTATGCCGCATCGCTGGGCCACGGTGCTACCCTCAACGGTCGGAAGCTCAAGTGCAGTGGCTGCCTGAATCTGGACAAAGCGTTGGTCGCCGCAAGCTTTCCACCACAAGTTCAAAAAGACTCAGTCGAGGTCGCGCAATTCGTCGAGATATTGGTCCGTAGCCAGAGCATTCGTCGTCTTGGCTCCGCAGCATTAAACCTTTGCTTTGTAGCCCAAGGTCGACTGGATGCCTATTGGGCCGGTGTTCTTAAGGTCTGGGATATTGCAGCCGGGGCACTTATCGCGACGGAAGCAGGCGCAACCCTCTCGAAACAAAACGGTGATTCCTTCGATCCATGGGATGGAGAATTGCTCGTCGCGGGCTCCGAGATGCTTAGTCGCGAACTGAGTGAGTGCTTACAATCCGTTCGAGCGAACCATACCAAATCGCGTTAGTGAACCGCCCAGCGGGTGCGCTGGCAGAACGCCAAAACGACGTCCGTCGGAGAAAAGCTCCGATCGGACGAAAGGGATACAGGGAAACCCGAACGTTTTCATTTCAGGCCTGACAAGTACGCAATCAGATCGGCAGCTTGTTGTGCGGTTAGTTCACTACCTAGTCCGGTCGGCATTATCGACATGGAATCGAACTTTCGCGACTCGATTTCCGTTATTTCGACAATCACCTTTTCACCCTTTGCATTGATCAGCGTAAGTTGTTTTTCCGACTCTTGGTCAAGCAAACCGGTGATGACTCTGCCATCGGTCAACAGAACGCTGTGACTCTGATATTTTGGTTCAATGATCCGGCTGGGATCAACGATCGATTCGAAAAGTTGCGAGGCGGTAAGTTTCGTCCCGACGTGCAACAAATCGGGTCCGACCTGACCGCCGCGCTGGTCAACCCGATGGCACTTGGCGCACTGCGATTTGTTGAGATCAAAAAACCAAGCTTCCCCTGTTGTTGGGTTACCGCGGAGATCCGCTATCTCGGCATAAGTCGCATTCGGTCCAAGTCGACGCTGACGTTGTCGCGCGGGTAGGAAAGCTTCGAAGAGACTGCTGATCATCGGATCTGGAACACTGGCCAATTTGGACAGCATTTCGGCTGGCAGAGTTTGCTCCAACGGATCCTGACGGGCCTTGTCGGCGTTTTTGATGATCGCTCTGGAACGGGCCTGGTCGACGCTTAACTTCATGGCAATACGAAGTCGATCCTCCCGGACAGTCGAGTTGGTGTCCGTATTGGAATTCGCAACCGCAAACGTTTCAAGAATTGCGTTCGTCGCTTTTCGCATTTCATCCGTTGAACTTGTCTTTTGCGATGTTTCGGATTTGGACATGCTGTTGATCCAATCGCTTAACAGCGCAATGGCCGCGAAATCGACTTCTCGCGATCCAATATGCGGCATGCGTCCGGCGGAGCTCGAAGCCATTCGAAATAGCAACACGCTGCTGAGGCTATCGCCCGCAGCGATCAATTTCCCGTCCTTTAATCCAAGGGTCCCTTTGCTGGGTGCGATGTTGATCGCCTTAAGCGCCTGGTCACTATCGGCGATCTTGAGGGACAAATCAACGGCTGCGCCCGCTCCGTTCTGATGGCAGTGTGCACAATTGGCGTGTAAGTAGGAGCGAGCCCTAAGATCCAATGGATCGGTTGCAGAGGAACTCAATGCACGCCGCACGCAACTGACCGGATCGATAGCAGTCCGCTGAGGGTTTAGCGTTTCGACGTAGCCTTCACGCGCTAACGTAAGCCACGGAGACGTTGTCCCCATTGCAGTTTGATGCAATTGCTCCGGAGTGAATGCCAAGGTCGTTTCAGGCCAAGGATTATGGCACTGCATGCACTCGGTGCGGCTATGCACTCGCCAACTGCGTCGTTCGGCACCGGGCAAAGTCAATTCCATTCCGGCCGCGGGTGCCAGTTCCGCATCGGTCTGATCTGCGTTCCAAACGTAGCTGTAGCCGCGCCACAGCCGACCATCGAAATGCAACAACTGCGTTTCGACCATGTGATTCGAACTAAGCCCAGAAGACTGGTTTTCGCTAGGAAAATACAGCGTTTTTGCAAGAACCGTGCCACTTGGGTAATGCAGACGGCTATTGAACATGGCGATGGTACCAACCGGTTGCGGTTCCTTGAATACGGTTACTTTCTCCAGCTCTGGCAGTGCCAAGAAATGCTTTCCAACAGCACCGTCTTGCCATTGAGGATGATTGATGGTGAACTCACGCACACCGGGGTTGGCCTCTTGTTTTTTTGCATTGCGAAAGAGTCCCGTTTCGCTAATCCGACGTGGGAAATTCTTCATGTTGGTCAACTCGGTAGCATATTCTGGATTCGTGACCAATCGGTAGAGCGTGGTTGAGTTGAAGTGGTTTACGACCAATGGCTCGCCATCTTTGTCAGGAGCAAATGCGATAATACGAAGCTGACCGCTCGCAATTTCACGATGCTCGCTCGTTTCATCGGTCGGTAACGACCAAATACGGCCAGTGACCCAATCGCCAAAGAGGTACTGGTTTTGAATGGCGGGCAGCTTGCTACCGCGATAAACAAATCCGCCTGTAATCGAGGCCGCATCGGCATGTGAAATCGCAAGCCGCGTCGGGAGAATCGGGCCAGGGCCGAGCGGTAGATCGGGTTGAATCAGCTCATGACCTTCGCGGACACTCCAACCATAATTCCCTCCGCGCACCACACGGTGCACGAGTTCCCACTTCTCCCATCCAACATCTCCCAACCACAGTTGCCCAGTCGGTGGATCGAAAGCGATACGCCACGGATTGCGAAAGCCAAACGCCCAAACTTCGCCTCGAGCATGAGCGACGTCTCGGAATGGATTGTCGATAGGGATCTTGTAAGGATGTTCGGCAGTAGCTCCCCGCACATCGATTCGCATGATGCTCGACAATAGATCGCTAATGTCTTGCCCCGTCTTGAGTCGATCGGGCGGACTAGGTTCGGTCGCATCGCCGGTGCTAAAGAGCAAGCAACCGGATGCATCGAAGGCCATGTCGCAGCCATTGTGCCCACCGGCCAACCACGTAATGATCGGCAGTTCGCTATCGACATCGAATCGCGGTGGCATCTCTTCAGTAACACGGAACCGTGAAATGCGGGTGCCATCCGGTAAAGGCTGGCCTGTCTTGCTCGAGAGAACCATGCACAGGTAAACAAATCGATTGCGTGCAAACTCTGGATCGAAGACGATCGAAAAGAGGTTGTCGACCCCTTTGCTCCGTTCGGGATCGAAGGATTTGAGCGAGGCTTTTAGATCGATCGCTAGATCGGCAGATTGGATTTGCGCATCGTGGGGAAAGCTCCAGACTTTACCGCCAAGTTCGCACACGAAATAGCGTCCTAAGTCGGCTTGCCAACGCACGTGCATCGAGTCGTTAAATTTTAAGTTAGGAAAGGCAGGTTCGATGGCTAACGGCAACGGGGCATCGGGTGAACCCTTGACGCGCGATGTCGTCCAGGCTGTTCTCGTGCTGGAGGCACGCGGTGGCGAAGAATCTTGTGCGAAGAGCGGGACTGTCCACAGCATGGCACAACAGGAAACGAAGCCTGCTAAACCAATGCGTCTTGGCTTGGAATAAATGGAAAGGACTCGCTTGGTCATGAAAATTAGCTCGAAAAAATGTTCAAACAGTTGCGAAGAGGCGCGGCGTGATCCGCATATAATAGCTTATACGAATATACTAGCGTACCTGTTTTCGTCCGCTCGGAGCTTGCCGCCGACGGACAACGTTTTGGTGTACTATGCGGCTTAGCCCGTAAATTCACGCACTCCCCGCCTACCTGGACCGCCCTTGGCGTTCGAGGCAGTCGGGGAGTGCGTCAGCTAGTCTGACGCTAGACTAGTTAGGACGCCAAAACTAGATTGAGGGGAGACAAGCTCCCACTCAACCGGAACAATTGTTGGAGAAAATGCTTTACAGCGTTCCCCGAAAACCGGAAGAAATGGAATACCTCTTCATAAGACAGAAAACAAAATAATGAAAAGACTGCTGACTGTAGTACTCGGACTGTTTGCATTGTTTACTCCATCGAGCAGCTTTGGCCAAGAAAGAGGGGTTCATGTATTGTTGGAGGCTGAGAGCTTTGCGCAGCACGGCGGTTGGTCGCTCGATACTCAATTCATCCGCCACATGGGTTCGCCGTATTTGCTGGCGCATGGATTAGGAAAACCCGTCGCGGACGCAACGGCCAAAGTGACGTTTCCAGAAACGGGAACCTATCATGTTTTCGTCCGAACCAAGGATTGGGTCGCGCGTTGGAATGCACCTGGGCAACCTGGCAAATTCCAACTGCTGGTCAATGGTGCACCCCTGAAGGAAACGTTTGGAACCAAGGGGGCCGAATGGAATTGGCAGGAGGGTGGCACGGTTGAAATCAACGACAAGAACGCAACCGTTGGGCTGCATGATCTGACCGGTTTCGAGGGCCGATGCGATGCGATCGTTTTCACTAAAGGGACTCAACCGCCACCGAACAGCAGCGATATTTTGCCCGCATGGCGTCGCAGCATGCTCGGACTCGAAGACAAGCCGACGTTGAAAGACGGTTACGATTTGGTTGTGGTGGGCGGTGGCTACGCCGGAATGGGAGCAGCCATATCAGCTGCTCGCATGGGCTGCAAAGTTGCCTTGATCCAAGACCGGCCAGTGTTGGGTGGCAACGGGTCCAGCGAAGTACGAGTTTGGGCGATGGGGCTCATACGGCGGGGCAAATACCCTCGCATCGGCGAGATCGTGGAGGAGTTTGCGGACCGAGCCAAAAAGTCGCCAGGCACCTTCGAAGAATTTGGCGATGCGCAGAAAGAAGCCCTCGTTCGTTCCGAGCCGAACATCGAACTATTCTTGAATCAGCATGCGTTCCAAGTCGACATGGACCAGAGCCGCATCTCCGCCGTCTACGCTTTCGATACCAAGACCAGCCAGCACACTAAGTTCACGGGCAAGCTCTTTTGCGATGCGACAGGTCATGGAACGCTCGGGGCTTTAGCCCAGGCCGAATGGACCATGGCAGAGAAAGGTCGAATGGGAATGAGCAACATGTGGGCTTGGGACGAAGCGGACAAGAGTGTCGAATACCCCAAGACACCCTGGGCTCTCGATTTGAACATGAGTGATTTCCCTTATCCTGTCGATCATCATGGCCAATGGTTTTGGGAGAGCGGTTTCGATAAGGATGCCATCGGGGATGCCGAAGGCATTCGCGATTGGAACTTGCGAGCTGTCTTCGGGGCTTTCAATGCGATGAAGAATCGCGATGGAGCAGATAAACACAAAACCGCATTTCTGACTTGGGTCGCCTTTATCGGGGGCCCACGCGAATCGAGGCAACTGCTTGGCGATCTGGTTCTTACGCAAGAAGACATCGTCAGCAAAAAGGAATTTCCGGACGGTTGTGTGCCTAGTACTTGGAGTATCGATCTGCACTATCCGAAGAAGCAGTACGCAGAAAAGTTTCCCGACAATCCATTCATCTCGATTGCGGAACATGATCGACGGATCGACCGCGATTACGGTTATCCAGTTCCGTATCGATGCTTCTACTCACGCAACGTTGAGAATATGTTTATGGCCGGTCGCTGCATCAGCGTCAGCCACGAAGCCCTCGGAACCGTTCGTGTGATGAAGACCTGCGGCATGATGGGTGAAGTGGTCGGAAAAGCGGCTTCGATATGCATCAACCATGACTGTCCACCGTCCGCTGTCTACGATCGCTATTGGTCCGAGATGGATAAATTGCTGCAATTGCCGGGCAAAGCGTTCCGTGCGAAGACAGGCGATGCGATGACGATTCCTGCCGATTCGCTTCCACTGGCAGGTGCCTACGGACCGGCTACCGGTTTGGATCCAGCCTCCTTAGAAGGTATTGTGATCGACAATCGACAAGCCAAATCGGAGGGCAATTGGACGTCGGGCACTGGGCTTAAGGGTTACGTCGCGTACGACTATGTCTACGCTTCGGCCGATTCGGGAGCGACCCTGAAATTCGAATGGCAAGCCGACAAAGACATGCGGGCTGAGATTCGATTGGCGTATCAACCGCACGAGAATCGGGGCAAGAGTGTTCCGGTGACGATCACGGTCGGAACAACCAAAAAGGAGGTTCGAATCAACATGACGGAAAAGGCGGCGATTGCTAATGCCTTTGTTTCCTTGGGGGAATTCAGCATCAAATCTGGCGACATCGTCTCCGTGGTCCAGTCGACCGATCGTGCTGGTGGCATTGTGCATGCGGATGCGGTTCAAATCTTGACCGCGAAATGAGAACCGCCTTTTCGTGGCTGAGCGAGGCCCTCGCTCAGCTTTTTAGATCCAACGAGCGAAGGGCCTCGCTCGTCCACACGTGTCGTGTGGCGATGCTGTGTTGCATCTTGCTCGTCATGCATCTCCAGCACGATCGTCTGTTGACTGCGGATCGCACACGATCGCTTTCCAACGTCGAACTGAACCGTGTCAGCGAACTCTACCCTCAGGCAGCTGCATGGGGCGAGTCGGAACGCCATGGGGGCCGACACGTCCTCGCTGGCAACGGCGAGTCGCTAGGCTACGTGATTCAAACAGCACCCGACAGCGATCGTTTTCTAGGCTTCTCAGGTCCAACGAATTTGCTGATCGCGTTCGACACTCGCGACCGCATTGTTGGGATCCTCTTATTAACCAGTCGCGATACTCGCGATCATGTCGAATTGATTCTACAGAATCCGCAGTTCTTTCAGTCCTGGGTCGGTCAGTCGTGGATCGAGGCTGCGGCCAGGAAGGATATCGATGGTGTGGCGGGAGCAACGCTTACGAGTTCGGCGATGGTCCAAGGAATTCAAAAACGTTTGGGTGCGTCGGAGATTTCAACGAAATTCCCTAAACCACTCGAGCTAGTCGACGTCAAGAGATTTTTCCCACTTGCGATTCGAATCGAGAAAGACAGCTCCAATCCATCGCTTTGGCATGTTTATGATGCTGCGTTGCGAGACTGCGGTATGGTCCTCAGGACTTCACCTGCTGCGGACGAAATCATCGGTTACCAAGGCCCCACGGAAAGTCATATCGCGTTTGCACCGGATGGAACGATTGTCGGTATTGCGATCGCAGCAAGCTTTGATAATGAACCTTACGTCGGCTACGTGAAAGGAGACGCCGGGTTTGAAAAGATATTGAAGAAATACACTCTCAACCAATGGAGCCAGCTCGATATCAAGCAAGCCGGAATCGAAGGCGTATCAGGGGCGACGATGACGAGCATGGCTGTTGCACAAGGACTGGTGGCGGCAGGCGCAGAGTACGAGTCAATGCAATCGGCAGAAAAATCGACGCGGAGGGCGCACTTAGCAAGTCTCTGGCGCAACCTCAGTACCGTTCTCATTGTCGTGTTTGGACTGATCCTCGGTCTTACTGGGCTTCGAGGGAACAAGGGTATCCGTGTTACGTTTCAGATCGTCGTCATCGTGTATCTTGGTCTGATCAATGGCGATTTATTGTCGATGGGGATGTTCGCAGGCTGGGCGCAAAGCGGCGTGCCCTGGCAAAACGCAATCGGGCTGGTTGTGTTAGCGGTGGCTGCGATCACGTTGCCGATCGTTGCTCGCAGCAATGTTTACTGTTCGCATCTTTGTCCACACGGGGCGGTACAGCAGTTGCTGCCGCGAGGATGGAAGCAAAAGAAGCCGATGCCGCGCAACGTGTCGAGATTGTTGCTTTGGATTCGACCCGCCTTGATCGTCTGGGTTGTTTTGGTCAGTATTTTGCAATTGCCATTCAGCTTGGTGGATATCGAGCCGTTTGATGCTTACGCGTGGCGATCGGCTGCGTGGCCAACTATTTGCGTTGCTGTGATTGGGATTATCGCATCGCTGAGAGTCCCGATGGCGTATTGCCGTTTCGGTTGTGGTACGGGCGCGATTTTTCAATACTTACGAAGGCATTCCCGCAGCGATCGCTTGACGCGAGCCGATGGCTTCGCGTTGGTATGCTTGGGGCTGGGACTGATCTTGTATCTGGTTTTTTGAACGTGTGGCCGAGCGAGGGCCTCGCTCGGTTGGTGAAAGTGTAGCTCGGCACTCCGTGCCGAGAAAAACGGCACGGAGTGCCGTTCTACACTGTGGCTAGCTTGAGCAAAACTACTTTCTTTCGAAGTATGCTTCTCGGATTTCGGTTTCGAGGGAAGCCGATTCGGCCATGGCGGACTGAAAACTCGCCTTGCTAAGCGAACAAAGGAGGGTTTCATCCAGGGTATAGACGCTTGCATTTCTCGGTTGGCCGGTCAGCAAAGCGGTTTCACCAAAAAAGTCCCCGGTCTTAAGAATGGCCACCTCCTTTTCCGGTGATCCTCGTTTGACCACCACGCTCCCCTCGCGAATCAAGAAGAATCGGTCGCCGGGGTCGTTTTCTCGGATGATTTGTTTGCCAGGGGGTAGACTTTCGACGGTCATTTCATCCGCAATCCGGGTGAGTGTGCGTGGCGTCACCCGTTCAAAGACGCTGCACTTAGCCAGCATTTGCGTGATGATGCCAGCTTCTTTTACCAGTGCGTCGCTTCGGATTTGGCCATCGACTAGGGTAATGATTCGATCGGCCACATCGAGAATTCGATTATCGTGTGTCACGATCAAGATGGTGGTTTCATTCTCTGTTGCCATGCGTTGCAGCAGTTCAACGACGGTCCTGCCACTTTGTTCGTCCAGGGCAGCAGTGGGCTCGTCGGCAAGTACCAGCTTGGGGCAATGGACAAGTCCGCGAGCAATAGCCACGCGTTGTTTTTGTCCTCCAGACAATTGTCTAGGTTTGTGGCTGGTTCGGTTGGAAAGTCCAACCTTATCGAGCATTTCCTTGGCGGCTTTGGTGTTTTCGCGAATGGAGCTGCCGGGGCGCGTTAGCTCTAGGGACATTCGTACGTTTTGGGTGGCGTTGAGCGAATCGAACAGATTATGGGCTTGAAATATGAAGCCAACTTGGCGCCGAAAATGGACCAACTGGCTTCGGCTGGCCCCATGCAAATCTTGCCCCAGGACGGAGAGTTGGCCGTCTTGGACAGCCCGCAGGGCTCCGATCAGGGTCAGAAGAGTCGTTTTTCCCGAACCGCTTGGGCCGGTCATAATGATGATTTCGCCCGGAAAAACGGTTAGATTATTGTCGTAGAGAACTTGTTTTCGCAGTTCTCCAGAACCGAAGTAGTGGCGGAGAGTGGTGGCCCGAATGGAGGGCGTTACATGTTGCGCCAGACGAATTCGAGTGCTTGGATCGAATAGTGTCGCTCGTTGCACGCTTCCGGGCAGCATCGTATCGATTTCCTCTGCTTGAATTCGAAAATAATAAGGTGTTGAAATCGCCCACGCCGGCTTTGCAGTGTAATCTATTCTAGGGTTGATTCGCAGCTCCGATTTTGTTCCGTTTGCCGATTGGGCAGGCTTTACCAATCCCAAGGATGATGATGACGCACTGTTTTGCAAAGTTCTCGAGCGCAAAACATCTACGGGGATTCGTAGCACTGACCTTGATGGTTGTATTTGGCGGTTGTGGTCCCTCGCCTCTGCGAACGTCATCGCCAGCGTTCCGACATCGGGAAGTGACGATCAATGACAAACCCAAGCCGAATCAGGTTTTGGCTCAAGGAAGAATCCAACCCGCCAAAGGATTGATTCGTTTGAGTGGGCTTCCAGGCGATCGAGTGGAAAAGGTGCTGGTACAGGCGGGACAGAAGGTTCGAAAGTTTGAACCGTTGATTGTTTTGCAGAGCCAGCAATTGCGGGCGTTAGAATTGGAGTCGGCCGTCCTTAGACTCGACGAGGCACGAGCGTTGCGTCAAGTCAAGCAGCAGGAAGCGGAGTTAGCGATTGACGTTGCAGGCCTCAAGCTGGAGTCGGCAACTCAAATGCTAACCCAGGCAAACTCCCAACTGGCCATGGCAAAAAAAGGTGGCGAACAGGTGGAGTCGCTTGGCCGCCAGATTTCCTCGCTTCAAAGTCTTCGCGACTCGCCGCTGACGCGCGCAGCCATTGGAACCATCGAGTTGGAATCGAAGAGGCACGAGCTCACCAGGATTTCGTCCGTCAACGAGCAAACGCAATTAGCCGCTCAACAAGCTGTCGAATTATCTAAATTGCAATTGGTGCAAAGCGCAAGATCCGTGGCGGCGGCCAAAGAGTCGCGGAAGTTGGTGGATCAGGCCACACCGATTGCAAGCTTAGAAAAACAAATTGATATCTTGAAATTACAACTCGATCAGTCCAACATCGTTTCTCCGTTAGATGGAGTGGTTGTGAGCGTGAATGTTGAGGTAGGGGAACGGGCAGCCCAGCTTCCGTTGTTTGAGTTGGCGGATCTTAGCGAGATGGTTTGCGTAGCGGAAGTGCACGAATCGGACGTTGCCAGTATTGCTATCGACGATCCGGCTGAAATTCGTTCCTCTGCTTTAGCAAGGACGCTCAAGGGGCGTGTTGTTCGGATCGATCGCGTTGTTGGGGCTGCCCAAATGCGTTCTCCAAACCCGATGGCTAGGTCGGATTTCAGGTCTCTACCCGTTTGGATTGCGATCGACGCGAACGATATCGAGTTGGCTGCCCAGCGGTTACAATTGCAGGTCGATGTTTCGATCAATAAGACTCGCTAGTTCGACCACTGAGAAAGCATGCGCCTTGAATACCGCCTCGTCCGCTGATGCATTTGTTGCCCAGATCCCTCAACTTCGAAAAATTCTAAAGCAATCGATCGTCGGACAAGACTTGGTTCTCGACCAGTTGCTTGTTTGTGCATTGTCCGGGTCTCATGCGCTCTTGGTGGGGGCACCAGGGCTAGCTAAGACACTCATGGTCAAAAGTCTTGCAAGTGCTTTTCATTGGAAATTCTCTCGCATCCAATTCACACCAGACTTGATGCCCAGCGACATTACGGGCTACGAGTTGCTTGGACGAGACGTTCAAACGAACGAAATGAGCATGCAATTTCGCAAAGGACCCGTCTTTGCGAATTTGGTTTTAGCCGACGAAATCAATCGCGCTGCCCCTAAGACGCAGAGTGCTTTGCTAGAAGCCATGGCGGAAAGGCATGTCACCGTAGGTGGGGAATCCTACCCGTTGGAAGAACCGTTTCTTGTTGTTGCAACCCAGAATCCGATTGAGCAAGAAGGAACGTACCCCTTGCCTGAAGCCCAGCTCGACCGATTCATGATGGAGATCCATATCGGATATCCGACCCATGAGCAAGAAAAAGAGATCGTGATGAAGACCACTGGCAACGAAACCCAAATGCCTGAAAGCAAACTGACCCGCGAAGCCTTTCTTGAGATGCGATTAGCGGTTCGAAGCGTGCCGGTCCCGGATCATATTGCTGACTTTGCCGTGTCGATGTGTTCCGGCACACGCCCCGGGAACGGCAATAAGATGATCGATGACTACGTGGCTTTTGGGGCGGGGCCGCGAGGAAGCCAGAATTTGGTGTTGGCGGCCAAGGCTCGGGCGCTGCTGGAGGGTCGGTCGGCACCCATTTTGGACGATTTGATGGCGGTTGCGATCCCGGTTCTTCGTCACCGAATTATCGTGAACCATCGCGCGATTGGAGACGGGGTGGATACGACGCAAATCATCGAATCGCTAACGAAAAGCACGCCCGCCCCCGTTTCGGTAAGAAGTTAGTTCGATAATTTATGGCTTAGTTAGGGACTAATGGGCGGTTTTTGCTTAAAATACAGCAAACCGAACTTATCATCTGATCGCTTCTCCCAACATTTTGCCTTGACGCTCGTATCGAATCCTAATCCCATCGATAACACCCTCAACCAGACTGTCGGCGAGCAGATGCGTGCCGAAGAGCTCAGTCTGCGCGCGACGGTTCCACCAGCCCAGGTGCCCGGGTATCGGCTGGACCGGCTGTTGGGGCAAGGCGCATTCGGGCAAGTTTGGGTTGGTAACAATTTGAACACGGGCCGTACGGTCGCCATCAAATTCTATTTGCACCGTTCTGGCGTCAACTGGTCGTCGTTGACCCGCGAAGTCAAGAACCTAGTGAGCATGGCGGGCAATCGTTTTATTGTCCAAGTGCTTGAGGTGGGTTGGGACGCAGAGCCCCCTTACTACGTGATGGAGTATTTGGAAAATGGTTCGCTCGACGATTTGATCCGCGCCCGTGGCCCGATGGCGCCTTCTAAGGCAGTCGAGCTTTTTTCCGACATTGCGATGGGACTAAATCACTCGCATGGAAAAGGGGTGCTGCATTGCGATCTCAAGCCGGCCAACGTGCTGTTGGATCAAGACTGGTTGCCGCGTTTGGCTGACTTTGGGCAAAGCCGTTTGTCTAACGAACAGACCCCGTCGCTCGGCACGCTTTTTTATATGGCTCCAGAGCAAGCCGATCTCAACGCGGTACCCGACGCCCGCTGGGATGTGTATGCACTGGGTGCGATTTTCTATTGCATGATCGTCGGTAGCCCACCCTACAAAACGCCCGACACGGTTACGACACTGGATACCGCGGCCAGTTTGCCTGAGCGACTCAAACGCTATCGCGATACTATTTTCAAAAGCCACTTCCCACGGGCTCACCATCGAGTACGCGGCATGGATCGTTGGCTGGTTGCCATTATCGATCGCTGCATTGCCAAGAAGCCTGAAGATCGTTTTGCAAACGTGCAATTGGTTCTTGCCGCGATTGAACGTCGCCAAATGGCCCGCTTGCGTCGACCACTCATGTTGCTAGGCATAGTCGGTCCGATTTTGTTACTGGCCGTGATGGCGTTGTTTGCTCGGCGCGGTGTGTTGTTGGCTGAAACCGAGTCGTCCGAAGGGCTGCGAAAATGGGCATTGCAAAGCAATTTGTTTGCGGCCCAGTTTGCAGCCCGAACTCTCGAATCCGAGATGGCTTCGCTTTTCAAGTTGATCGAGGAAGATGCGCGTCGACCGGACCTAGAAACGCGTTTCGTAGTTTGCGTGGACGAAGCCGGTGATGATCTGTTGCATGACCTAGCTACCGATCGAACGCCGCCTGAAAGCCAAGCACGACTTGGGGCCCTCGCACGACGGATGGAATTGGAGGACTACCTTGAAAAACGTCTGTTGGAAATAAAATCGCAGATTGGTAATTCGCAAAAGCCAGCTCGTTTTGACAGCATGTTTATCACGGATCGGTTTGGGACCATTTTGGCTGGAGCCTTTACGTCGGATCGGGTTGCCAACCCAATCGGTTCCAATGTCGCGTATCGCAGTTATTTCACTGGCCAATCGAGTGATCTAGACGAAAAAACACGCCGCCGCAACATCCCTCGCACCACCTCTTCGCAAGTCAGCGTTCCATTCAAATCCAAGACAACCAATAGAAATAAGATCGCCGTTTCCACACCAATCTCGGTGAGCCGGGAAGTCAAAGTCAAAGAAGAAAAAAACACTGCAGAAAAAGACACCGCAGAAAAAGGAGTCCACGAATCAAGCGATACCAAGAAAGTGGAAACAGAAGAGGTGGAAGGTTTGCTCGTGCTGACCATCAACGTGGGTGATTTTGAGTTGCTCGCTGAGAAAGAGGACAAAGAAGCCTCGGAGGGGACGCAGCATCACAAGAGTCGTTTCGCCGTCTTAGTCGACGGACATGAAGGGGCTCAAGAAGGAACGCTGCTCCAACACCCCATTTTCCGAAAATTGGTGGGAGGAAGTGCTTCAATCGACGAACAAGGAAGCCAATTCCAAATCGATCCTGAGATGTTCAAAACGATGAAGGATGGCGGTACACTTGACTACGTCGATCCTGTCTCCAAGGAACCTCGAGGCCATGAATTCGCTGGCAAATGGATCGCTGCTATGCAACGCGTCGATATTTCGCGGAGAGTTTCCGAATCGCGGGAACGCACAGACCTTTGGGTGCTGGTACAAGAGCGAGCAGACTCGATTACGGCTCCCGTGGCGTCCATGGTTACTAGGCTGATCCACGAAGGAGTTGTCGCCCTCTTGGCTCTTTTGGCCGTCGTCAGCATGCTTTGGGTCGTTGTACTTTGGGTGATGCGTCTGCCAGACAGCTTTATGACTGCCGTTCGTTCGCGAAGCGGGGGGGGCACCGAAATGACTGGCACCGCCAACGACGCCACTCTGGATGCAGAGAGTTAGGCTGTGAATTTATCAGAAACATCCAATGTCTGTAGCTGAGCGAGGCCCTCGCTCAGGATTTGCAGGAATCCAACGAGCGAAGGGCCTCGCTTTTCCACAAGTACTTTTCCCTCCACGAAAGTGCGCCGCACTAACGCACTTTTGCGGAGCAAAAGGCGACAATACTGAGCTCCAGGCGGATTTGATCACAGTCGCTTACTCAGCGTGTGGTCGACCGAAACCCCTGGATTAATTTGGATTTTCGGGATTTCCAAACGAAAGTGACTCGCATTTTGTTCGTCCCAGGCGATGATAAAGACTGGTCGACATTCAGGCTATTTCTCTGCTTCATTAAGTGAGCCAAGCGGAGACAGGGTACCCCCCGAAGAATGAAGACTCATGACTTTCAACAGGGTGAAAAATGTCTGATTCCCGAAGCACAGCAATGAAGAGGCACAGAATTTCGCCCACGCCGTTGCTGCTTTCACCAAAAGCCATGGAGCTATTGCTCAACAAGGAACGGATGAGGTGTGATCGTCACAACCAGTATTTTTCATTGATTGTCATACAACTCCAAGACGAATCGAGCAAGGAATCTAAAAGCCAGCTTTGTCTCTTGGCCAAGCTACTTCACAAGCGATTGCGCCTAACCGACGAAAAAGGACTGCTGCTTAAAGGTGGGCTGGGGGTGATGCTTCCAATGACGGAAATGCATGGGGCTCAAGTCGTGCTCAATTCCATTATCCGTTCAGCCACCCTGAACGGCCTGAGCTTCGAAGCTGAGGTGTTCACTTATTCCGGCAGAGAAAGCGATCTGGCGGCGGAGGACGTTGCCGATCCGTCTCGGGATTCCGATTCGGAAATCCTTTTTGACAGTGAATCAACCAGCGAAGACACCGTTGTGGAAACCTCCATTCCCACGCATAGCAATTCAGTTGCCATGACTGTATCTCCGCACAAAATGAAAAGGGTGATTCGAGCTGACGATGAATCTCAGAATCGCCGCGGCAGCACTGAACTCGTCACCACAAGTACGGTTGCTACGACTCACATTTGTAGTGGCTACCCTGTTTGGAAACGCTGCATGGATATTAGCGGCGCTTTGATTGGTCTCGCTTTCGCATTGCCAATTATTTTCATGGCCGCGATTGCCATCAAGCTGACGTCCAAGGGGCCCGTCTTTTTTCGACAGTTGCGAACAGGGCAATTTGGCAACGTATTTGCCATGTACAAGTTGCGAACGATGGTGGTTGATGCCGAGGAGCTCAAAGGAAAACTACAGCAGTTGAATGAGCGAGACGGTCCAGCCTTCAAGATGACGAATGACCCAAGAGTAACTCGACTTGGTAGTGTGCTTCGAAAGACAGGGCTGGACGAATTGCCACAACTTTGGAACGTGCTGGTGGGTGACATGGCCATTGTTGGTCCACGGCCGCTACCTTGCAATGAGGATGCCAAGTGCAAGGTATGGCAACGCCGACGGCTGGATACCAAGCCAGGCTTGACCTGCATTTGGCAGATTTCCAAATCCCGCAAGATTTCCTTTTCGGATTGGATGCGAATGGATTTGAGGTACGCGGATAAGAGAACGATTGCGGGCGATGTCAGCCTTCTGTTCAAAACGGTTTTGGCGGTTCTTCTTGGCCGAGTTGGACATTGATTGTCGCCTTTCGCTCAGCGAAAGTGCGTATCATTAACGCACTTTTGCAGAGCAAAAGGCGACAATCCGTCCCGATTCTTCAATAGTCAAATTCTTTAATAGTCAACGGTTTCTGAATTCTTCTCGATGAACAATGCCTCTAGGGCGTTATAGTATTGGACTAGCCTCCATACCTTTTTGCCCCCAATTCAAGCCTTTATGTCACGCGAACGTGTCGTGCTTGCGATGAGCGGTGGAGTTGACTCCAGCGTCGCAGCCCATTTACTGATCGAACAGCAATACGACGTTATCGGCGTATTCATGCGGCATGGCGAAGAGTCTAGCGCGGCGTGCGAACTGGATTCTGGAAAACCGAACCCACTTTTGCCCATTCTCCAAGGGAGATTAGATCACAAGCAGGGTTGTTGCAGTGCAAGTGACGCCGCCGATGCTCGGCGCGTAGCCGACAAGTTCGGCATCCCTTTCTACGCTCTGGATTTGGAATCCGACTTCAAACGCATCGTGGATTACTTTGTCGACGAGTACCAAAACGGTCGAACTCCAAATCCATGTGCCCAGTGCAACAATTGGTTGAAATTCGGTCGCTTGTTTGACTACGCGGATGCAGTGGGAGCACAATTCGTGGCGACAGGGCATTACGCCCGCATGCTCCCCTCGGAAGCGCCAGAACAACCGCCAGAGCTTCATCGGGGCTTGGACGATGGCAAGGACCAAGCTTACGTCTTAACCGGTATCAGCCGATCGCTTCTGCCCCGCATGCTACTCCCGGTAGGTGGGTTTCAGAAGTCCGAGATTCGACGCATAGCATTGGATATTGGACTTCGAGTGGCGGACAAGAAGGATAGCCAAGAGATCTGTTTCGTCACCTCGGGCGCTCATGCGCAGTTTGTGCGGGATAAGTCGTTGGTTTCTACCGCCGGCGATATTGTCACCTCCGACGGCCGCGTTGTTGGCGCTCATGCAGGCATCGAGGGCTTTACGGTTGGGCAACGCAAAGGAACCGGCGTGGCGATGGGCTCCCCATACTATGTTACGGATATCTTGCCGGAATCATCACAAGTGGTCATCGGGCCATTGTCCGAACTTGCTCGTTCGTGGCTAGTTGCCGACGAATCGAATTGGTTGGTGGATTTCCCCGTCGGCGCAACCCTCGAGGGGGAAGTTCAAATTCGATACAACTCGGGGCCGGAGCCTGCGATCGTCGAACGGATTTCGGAAAAACAGTTTCGAGTGGATTTCCGAACCCCGAGTTATGCCGTTTCTCCCGGGCAATTGGCGGCCGTTTTCGATGGATCGAGGGCTCTCGGGTGCGGTTGGATCCGGAAAACCGGCTAGCCCCTGTTGCTAATCGTTGATAGTTGTGTTCACAATAGGCGAGTGGCAGATTCGAGTATCCCAACCCGAATGTAAGCGAGGGACAAATTCGCGGGTCCCTCACTTACGTTTCGGGTTGGGATTGGTAGTTTCTACGTCGCCACTCGCCTAAAAGTACACCAAACTCCTTTAACTCAGTTTCACCATACCTAACCTCCCATGAACAATTTAATGGCAGCCCAGGAATTCAACATGCAAACGCTCCTCATGATCGGCTTGCTAATTGCCGCCCTGGTAGGTGGCTTGATCAGCGTCGTCGTCTTTTGGAACTTTGGAAGCCTTTGGCTGCAGGCCAAGACCAGCGGTGCAGACGTCACCATGTCCAGCTTGATCGGCATGTACTTTCGTCAAGTCCGTTCGCAAGTCATCGTGAATGCCAAGATCATGGCCGCACAAGCGGGTTTGGACATCGATCGCACTAACGGTATCAGTACCCAGCGATTGGAAGCCCACTACCTCGCCGAAGGCAACGTGATGAATGTCATCAACGCGATCATTGCTGCCCATCGAGCCGGTATTGATCTGGACTTCGACCGAGCGGCTGCTATCGACCTAGCCGGACGCGACGTTCTCGATGCGGTTCGAACTTCGGTGCATCCGCGTGTGATCGATTGCCCTGACCCGAAGCACAGCGGCAGCGGGTTCCTCTCCGCCATCGCTCGGAACGGAATCGAACTCCGCGTTAAGGCACGAGTCACGGTTCGAACGAATCTCGAACAGTTGATCGGTGGTGCGACCGAAGAAACTGTCATCGCACGCGTTGGAGAGAGCATTATCAGCTCGATTGGATCTTCGGAAACGCATCTGGTCGTTTTGGAAAACCCAAACTTGATTTCGCGAACGGTTCTCAAACGAGGGCTCGACAATCAAACGGCATTTACGATCGTATCGATCGATATTGCCCACATTGAAGTCGGACAGAACATCGGAGCCCGACTCCGAGCGGACCAAGCCGAAGCCGATGTTCGCATGGCCCGCGCCCAAGCCGAACAACGCCGCTCAGAAGCAATCGCCTCCGAACAAGTCATGAAGGCCAAAGTCGCGGAGAATCGAGCGAATCTTGTCCTGGCCGAATCCGAAGTTCCGAAGGCCATGGCCAAAGCGTTTGTCGACGGACATTTTCAAGCTACAACCCCAATCTAAACCAAGCGTAAAACGTCACCCGTAACAAAAGTGGGACCCTGCTATGGGTGGACTCGGATGCGTGTGTGATCGATCATAAGATTCGGCTGGAAAGCTTCTGCGAGGGACAAAAAGATTTTATCATCGCAGGACACGAGTTTGGGTTCGATTCTTCGGGGCGCCGTCTTCCATACCGGATGGGTAACATACCCTGTGGATTGAACGCAGGAATTCTGATGATACGAAACGGACGCTGGTCAAAGCGATTCCTTGACGACTGGTGGAATCGATGCTTTCAAAATCATCGTTCGGGACAATGGTGAATCGTTATGAGATAATGGATGAGTTCTGAATGTCGCTTCCGAGACCTCCGCGAATACCGATCAATGGTCGTACGGTCATGAAGAAGAGTCCTCGATAGGACAACTCTGCGAAAAGATGATCGATGGGCATTCGGCACTCGAACTCGTGATCGAGAATGTACTTGGCCAACGTGCGATGTACGATGTAGCCGCTGGTGCAAAAGGGTGTTTCACAAACTCGGTCAAAGCCGCCCCATGTTCGCTCGTCGCTTGCCAAGAGACCTTTTTTGCCCCTATTGCGGAACCTGGGGTTCATGCCAAGATTGCGTTGAAGATGGATGAAATGAAATTCGTTTGGTAGAAAGTGTTCGATTTCGCAAAGCCCGAAATCCGGATCGGCCTCGAAGCAGAAGTCGTCCTCCAAAATACATGCGTACGGCCAACCGTACTCAACGAGCCGTCGCATGGCTTGCAGGTGTCCATGATAGCAACCGACCTCGCCTGTTTTGAGCCAGTTCATTCTTCGAGCTTGAAAGAAATTCGCAAATTTCGGAGCCAAGCAACCATCGACCATCGGAATAATGGACGTGTTGAGGATCGCGTGGCAAGAAAATGGCTCGGACGGAACTCGCCTTGATACGACGAACTAAAGTCACACGAGGCGAGGGGCGTTCGGTGACTGAAATCATTTCCATCGTATTACCTGAGGTAAGCGATTCGTGAAGGAAATGAATCAAACCGAGTTTTGGAAAGGTTGCAGGAAATGTAACCGTACCAGCCAATAGAAGTTGACGATGTTCTTCGCGACTTAACATGATGTACCTCGGGGTGACTAGATCAGACTAATTTGGACACTTCTCGGCGAACTCCACCAAAATCGCAGCATCGAGGAATCGGTTTTGTCGTGGCGAGAAACTGCTTATCAATTTCGGAAGTTGTCCGTACGCTTGGCCGAACAATGTCAGAACATGCCTTGCATTTGTCTTGGTAAACAAGTCCACAGAAGATGCATTGTGGTTCTCGGAAATCTCCAAATCCAGGGCTTGCATTAGCCGTGTTATGCCCATCCAGAAGTCATCGCGAACCATCAAGATCGCTTGCAGGTTGATACCATCGCATTGTCGAAGCGCGTCCGCGAGCGAGGAGCCATCCATTCCGGACGCATGCGTGAACAACCATTGCTCGAATTGATCGATACACAAAACCACCTTGCGTGGACTGTTGCGTCGCAACCAAGTAAAGACTCGGACCAATAGATCGCCTGCGTCGAAACCGACAGGAACAGCCATGATCGTGGCGCCTGGTGGCGGTACCAAATCGCTCATGATGAGCTACGAAGGATTCGACATTGCCAAGAAGCTCAACGAGGTTGGAGTAGACGCTTTCGTTTTGAAGTATCGGCTCATTCACACAGGCCCAGGCGCGGACACCGCTGAGCCTGCAAAGACGGGTCCACAGGCTGGCCAAAATGTTCGAGAATTGGCTGGTCAAGACGGAGTCAAGGCAATGGAGCTGATTCGGTCGCGTTCCAAGGAGTTCAACATCCAACCGGACCGTATAGGCATGATTGGCTTCTCGGCTGGCGGCGGTCCGGCCCGTGCGGCGATGGCAAGTGAAGCCGCAACACGTCCCAATTTCGTAGCGTTGATCTATGGTGCTGGCAGTACGGCTCAAACGGTGGACGTACCTGAAGGAGCTCCGCCCCTATTTCTGGCTGTTGCGGCGGATGACACCAACTACGAGGCATCGTTCAAAACCTTCATGGCATGGCGTATGGCCAATATTCCGGTGGAGCTGCACGTCTTTCAGATGGGAGCCCATGGTTTTGTGAACAAGGGTGGTGCCGCCGATCAATTCATCGATCGCGTTGCCGACTGGATGCGTGGCAACGGCTGGCTCCAAAAGAGTTGACTGACAGGCATGTTACTATTTCGTTGCTATTCAATAGGAACCTTGCCAGCAACTCATTGTCGGCCACAGCCGGGATGTTGTTAGGGTCGATCATCCTGAAAAAACACGTCCGATGTAGTACCGGAGTGACTTAGGGACTTCGTCGAAAAAGCGACACGACCCGCGAGGGTCCTCTGAACCAATCAATGCGGCCCAATGCAACGAAGATTGAGGGCTGACACTCACGGAGAGTAAACGTCGCGGATTTCTGTACCATTCGAGGTTCAAATATCCAATAGGCAATGTTGCAGTTTGTTTTTCAAAACATCCCGAGGCAAATCGAATTGCGTCGACAAGAGTACAACTGCCCCTGCACGCTTATTTTCGGCTTCACTACAAAGCAGTTTTTCCACCGCCAGCATGTTGTTGCACAATTCCGTAACTTCATCTCCAAACGCGAGTTTGGCGATGATGGGTATTTTCGATATTACGGGTGCCCCTCGCACAAGATCGTGTTACAGGTAGTGTTATACTAAGCTCGCGATGCGGTTCGTCACCTCGCCGCGCACGAAGAACACCGAGCGGGCTGACTTGGTCTCGTAGAGTCCGTTCGATAATACGCATTGCCTTAGGAAACTGCAATGCGTTAACGAAACAAGCGGCAAGTGGGGGTGTAGGGGCAATCGGCCCGCTAAGCGAGCTGGGTGGCCCTCTTTCCCGTCTTGGAGTTTTCATGACCAAACTCATACTCGGAATCGAACGTTTGTACCCCTCAGGCGGCGAAGTCGATGGGGACGAGCGACTCCATCGCGAGCGCGCCAGAATGCTACACGCGCTCATCGAAACGCTTGCATTGCCCGTGGAAAACTGGGGCAACACCGACACGGCCGCGCACCATGAGTATGTTGAGATTATTACTGCATTAGGTACTGCGGGTGCCTTTACGGCATTGGTGAGCGTAATTGGACTGTGGTTAGAAAGTAACAAGTTTACCCAAGTCATACTGAAGGGACCGACTGGGTCTATCAGCATCGTAAAGGGAACGGCAATCGACGTTGCCAAGATTGCGAAGTTAACAGGTTTCAATTTCAAAGGGGAAAAACCAACGAGCGGACGAGCAAAGGCAAAGCGCAAAACGCAAAACGCGCAAACACCCCTAAATTAGCGATGCAGAAGACCGGCCAAGTACGGCGAGTCTCTGGACTCCAACTCATGCATAAACTCCCAGCGCGATACACGGATGGTCGATTCCGCCAAACGCAATCGAATACCAAGCCATTGCTAAGCGAGTTGTTTCGCCACGGACAATTTCGATGTGGCTAGCGAAGGTTAGCGTTGACCATAGCCGCAACGTTTACGTCAACTCGAATCGGCAAGGCTACGCGGCGGACCGTGGCTAGCGTTTTGACAGCAGCGAGGAAGCGACGGTGTGAGCGGTCTTGCCTGCGTTGGTTGTAGTCTCCTATGGCATGGGAAACGCTTATGGATTGGGCGACTACTAAGTTAGCATGTTGAACTTGCAGCCAACAGGACACGACCCGTTCAATCAGTAGACGTTCTATGGGCGCTGGATTCTCCCCAGAGAGTTCTGCGCGTTTCTTCTCCAGTTCACGCTGCAACGCTTCCTTTGCGGCGATTTGATCAGCGTACATGGCATTGACGAGTGAAGTTTCTGCTTGGTAGGCAAGGTTTCCACCCACTACGGAACTCATCCACGGATACTTGTCGAGGGCAGTGCGAAGCTCTGTCAATGCGGATCGCTCGCCGGAATTTACGCGATCAGATAGTTCTCGCAACTGTTTCGTCGCCCAAACGACTGAGTCTTGGTCGCTAAGCTTCGGTGTTTTAGTCAACTGGTTTTCGTTCACGGTATTTTCTCCATTCGCCACCTTTGTGTTGATGATAACCGGCGGCGATCAACATGGCACGGGCTAACTCGTCGGCCAAATCGCCTAGTTGCTCAATTTGGGCGTCGATGGTATAGAATTGTGCTCGCTCGTTACGTTGGGTATCCAGTTCAGCCATGCGTTCTTGGCGTTCGAGAGCGTCCAATTTTGCGATAAGCATTGCGGTTTCGTCGGAGCCGATGTACTCCCGGATCACTCGCCCCCCGCATCGTCGGGAACGCGTGTAGTAAGCTCCTTGTCCCTTCCGTGATTCCCAGGCCATTGTGTTACACCTCCGCGATTTCCCCGTTCAATTGTTCGCTGGCGAAGCCCATATCGTCTAGAAGCGGCAAAGAATGTCAACAGAATTTGGAGATTCAATTCCGCGCAGTGAAGGCTACTAGACACAACAGTTGTTGTGCAATTAAACTTGAATTACATTGGTGGAGGTCGTTGCATTTACGTTTGCAGCGACGAGGACGAATTTACGGAAGGCAATGGATGTTCGGTTTGTCTGATTTGTCCGTCATTAAACAAAACGGAATCTTACTGGATACTCGTAAGGGCTCCCCGATTGCCAACACTCAGGGAGGTAAAGTTGCTGCTGGAAGGATTTCTGCATTTCGAGAAATGTGTCGAACCAAAAACTGGACGTTGCGACGTAACCCTGAAGGCTTGTACAACTGCGCGGGTTTGGTTTGGGCGAGTCGAAGAACTGGCATATCTGAGCTTGAGGATTGGCAAAAAATTCTACGGGAAGATGGGTATCGACAAATAATGCAACCCAAAGTTGACGATTTTGTCCTGTATTGTGATGCGAAAGACAAGTCCTATCTTCACGTCGGTCGGGTTGTTAACATGTTAGAAGGAATAACGCCCACTTCCCAACGGATTCCATTAGTCCTGAGTAAATGGGGGCATGATTTAGGCGAATGCTATCATTTTGCTGAATCTCATGGCTTTTCACACGATTTCACGATCAAAATCGAATTTTGGACTGAACGACCGGAACATGAACCATCCACGTCAACTTGAAACCATTGCAAGCGATGAATTTGAAAATCGATTTTCGCAGATTTCAACTTCAGAAGGGCTTTATCGAGCCCTTCGACGAAGTATTGAGGTCAAGTCGCTAAACAGCGCTATTCGCGAAGAGTTGATTAGCGAGTCACAGATAGACGCCTTCGTTAGAGATTTGATTCGGTCGTTTGTTCCTGGCGAACAGTTCGCTAGTCAAATCGCGCTCGCCGCCGTCGCCGCCGCCTGCGAGAACATCAATAAAGCGTTCGCTAGGCAATTCATCGAATTTCTGTCGGGAATGGACAGCATAGAATTTTCATGCACGACTGCTGTCGCTAGGCTGGCTAGCAAGTCTATTTCGAGCACAATTACAAAAACATTTGGCTCTGATTTTCGTCGAAACGAAGTCAGGCTTTTAGATAAATCGTATAGGTCTGAAGTTGGCCAGTACGCTCAAACCTATGGATGGGAATTGGTCTAATGCCTAAACTGGAGTATTTTCTCATTTGCGAATCCGTTTCTGTTGATCAAGACACAAATCGCTTAAGTCTGTTCAACGTTTTAGAGGACACCTAGGTATGCGGCTCGTACAGGTATTTTTGAAATCCTGCGAAGACTTTGCCAATTTCGTCTGCCCTACCGCCCAGATCGGCTATCGCGTCGGAGATCGAGTCGTATTTCAGTCGTAGTAAGGGCGTGAGCTTTTCTTGATCGAGTTCTTCGACGCCGACACTTACGTAGTGGGCCAAAACGAAGTCGAGGAATGCTTGTTGCTTATCATTGAAGTGCGTCATGATTTGGATGCGAGCCATTGCCGCCCGCTCTTCGCGGCTTAACGGTGATAGGGCATAGGCGACGTGAGCCAGCACGTCGAACAGGTCGCTCTTCTCCGCATCGATCATTCGCTGCATCTCCGTAAGCTGTTCCCTCCCAAATCCTTTGTCGGTCAGCCCCTCCAGCAGTTTCTTTCGCGTCGCGGGCTCGCACCACAATGCACGAAGTTCCGCCTCGTCTTTGAAGAACTCGGGGAGTTTTCCGAATAGCATTTCCATGAATTGCAGAGCAGACATCGGGGTACCATCTGGGTGCCAAAACGTCGTCATCATCATGTGCTGGATACTGCGGGCTTTGCCATCGGCCAACTTCACCTTGGCTATCTTTTTTTTCTCGCAAGCACAATCGAAACGTCCGCAAACAACGCAGGGCTCTTTTGGGCATTCGCATGGACACTTGCCGCAAACGGAACATGGTTGTGGCGGTACCACCTCGCATTCACATGGCTGCATACCGCAATTCTTGCATGGTTCTTCGTCTGCAACCGGCTCGCCATCCCATTCGGGGTCACCGAAATGAAGATGGGCCTTTACGAAGTCGTAGATCGTGAAGTATTCCTTGCCATCGAACAAGCGTGTCCCGCGACCGATAATCTGCTTGAACTCGATCATGGAGTTGATTGGACGCATCAAAACGATATTGCGGATGTTCCGTGCGTCCACACCGGTCGAAAGCTTCTGCGACGTCGTCAGTATCGTTGGAATGGACTTTTCATTGTCTTGGAAGTCACGTAGATGCTGTTCGCCCAAAACCCCGTCGTTCGCCGTAACACGCTGGCAATACATCGGATCCTTGCTCGTCTTCGTCTGATTGATCAAATCTCGAACAAGCAGTGCGTGAGCTTGGTTGGCGCAGAACACCAATGTCTTCTCGTTCTGATTGATTTGGTCCATGAAGATTTCGACACGCTTTTTTTCGCGTTCGCGGATTTCGATGCTTCGATTGAAGTCCGATTCCTCATAGATTTTTCCAGCTTCGATTTCCCCCTCCACCACAGTGTCATCCGACGTGAAAACGTAGTAATCAAGCGTCGTCTGAATTTGCTTCACTTTGAAGGGTGTTAGGAACCCATCGTTAATGCCCTCCTTGAGCGAGTAGATGTACACAGGTTCGCCGAAATAGGCGTACGTGTCGACGTTGTCCTTGCGTTTGGGCGTGGCGGTTAGACCTAGCTGCACTGCCGGTGCGAAATAATCTAGGATCGCTCGCCAATTGCTTTCGTCGTTGGCACCGCCGCGATGGCATTCATCGATCACGATGAAATCGAAGAAGTCCGGTGGATAGTCGCCAAAGTAAGGTGACGGTTGTCCATCCTTGGGAGGTCCGCTCATGAAGGTTTGAAAGATGGTAAAGAAGATGCTACCGTTCTTCGGTACCTTGCCCTTTTTGCGAATACTCTCGGGGTCGATGCGGACCAAAGCATCCTCGGGGAATGCCGAGAAAGCGTTGTAGGCTTGGTTGGCAAGGATATTGCGGTCTGCCAAGAACAGGATGCGAGGACGGCGCGACGGCTCTCGGCTCAAATTCCAGCGACTTTGGAACAACTTCCATGCAATCTGGAAAGCGATGAATGTTTTGCCCGTACCAGTAGCCAACGTTAACAGAATCCGTTGCTTTTCCCCAGCAATGGCTTCCAGTACTCGCTCTACCGCGATGCCTTGGTAGTATCGGCTGGGATGCGAACCGCCTTTGTCTTCAAACGGAATGGCGGTGAACCGGTCGCACCATGCATTCGCCTCGGCAAAGGTCATGGCCCACAGTTGATCAGGCGTTGGGTACTGCGGCATTTCGCATTCTGTACCCGTTTTCATATCGATGCCCGTAAATACCCTGTCCATTGGTTGCATATGCGAAGCGAATTTCCAGTTTTTTTGCGTAGTTCTTCGCTTGTCCGACTCCCTCCGTAAGCGGTACATCCCATACTTTGGCCTCGACAATCGCAAGCTTAGTGTTGCGATAGATCAGAACATAGTCTGCAGTCAGACCCTTGCCTCGTCGGCCCAGACCTTCGAGCCGTCCTGGTGTGATTGCATACTCACGACGGATGCGACTTCCTTCGACATGCCCCATCCACACGCGGCCAGCGCGGGATCGATGTGTTCGGCACGGGTTTCGGCTTCGTTCATGGTTTTGCGCTAAAAGAAGCAAGTCTTTTACAGTAAAGGTTTTACGACGGATCAAAGAGGTTGTTTTCGTTTGTACTAAAAGAAACTACGCCCAATATGGAATATAGCTACGGTAGCGCGTGGATGTTTGCGTTGGATCTGCTAGCTTTACTTTCTCGGCCTCTGTAGTAGCGGTGATGATAGAAGAGACAGTCGCGACCCTGTTTTCTGGGAGCTTGAACCGAGTTCGCAGGCTCTGATTCGTCATTCGATCTTTCATTACGTATCTCAAGCAACAGTGCTGGTAACAGGCACGAATTCGGTCCTTTCGATCCATCTGTTCTAGTTCTTGGTGGGCAAAAAGCACGACTGAAGTTCGGTGCATTCCAACGCGGAAATCGGGCGGAGGAAGCTGAAAAGCCTCCACTGATGAAATCACCTTGTCAACGCCGCTGCCCTTTTCTTCGCAAATGCCCAGACGACGCATTAGGTCAGCGAGCTTTTCATTTCTTGATTTGTACGCATCGATAAATCTCTCCGGAGATATGAATGGTTCCCCTGGATTAGAAATCTCCATCCTGTCATTGTATAACTCGATCATGACCGACATCCCTGACTCTGTGAAATCCTGGTGGATTAACGCATTGGCAACCAGTTCGCGAACTGCGATTTCGGGAAACATTTTTACGTCGCGCCGAAGTGCTTGTTCAATCACTTCATTGGATGGAACCAATCCATTCACAAACTCCGCTAATCCCTGAAAGCCAACGGCATATCCCTTGCCGCCCGGGTAATCCGCTTTCGTTTTGATTTTGCTATTTCCGTCATAGACAATTACTCGGGTAGCTTTCCGTGCCAATCGATCAAACTGGTCAAGTTTCTTTGCGAATAGCATCGCACCCAGGTTTGTAATTCTCCAGTTCTGTTCGGAACGGACAATTAGTCCTTCGCTTTCAAACCGATCTAAGACGCCCTTTCGATCCGATGGGTATGGGATTCTTAAAAGATCAAAGTAACTCTGGGTGTCGAGCAGTCGAACAACGGTATCGTCATCGCAATCAAACTTAGCGGTACGCAACAGCCAGCTTGTGCTTTCATTTGAGTTTTCCACATGCGGTTGATTCTCGGCCTGAGATATTGGTTGCGTCTCCACCCCGTTTTTTGCGTCTTGCTTCAGCACGCGACTGACGATTTGTTGAAGATCGAAAAGCGAATTTGCCGCGTTCAACTTAATTTCAATGTCCTCAAGTGCCGACAGTCCAAGCTCTGAATGTCGCAAGGCTTTAAATACAATCCCACGGCAGTAATCAATGTCCGATGCAATCGCACCGTCCTGCGATTTTTCCGAAAGCCGGGCGAGCGATACGTCCTTATTTGCGTCAATATCAATGATTTTCACACCACCCTCGGGCAAAACGATTACGTTACCCAGATGAAGATCTCCATGACACAATCCGATGGAATGCAAATATACGATGCCATCGAGAACCCCCTTGCAAATCGATGTAGCCTGCGAAATCGTAAATCTCTCTCCGCCAAGATGCTTGCCAAATTTTTCGACCTGTACGATTGGAATCAGGCTGCGTTGTTGAAAGTCATGGAGAATTGGCACTCGGTCAGCCATTCTTTTATACGATTGTTCAACACTACACACGCCACCGCGCTCAGAGCCTGGGAGCCGTCAGTTGACCAA
>JANMLD010000227.1:0-18624 GCA_031372345.1 Pirellula sp. | reverse complement strand
GGCGATGGCGCCCTGTACGTCTCCGACTGGAGCAATGCGATTGTAGGGCACATGCAACACAACATGCGTGATCCGAACCGCGATCATGAGCATGGTCGCATCTATCGTGTTACCGCAAAAGATCGGCCGGTACTCAAGCCGACCAAACTCAAGAGTAAACCGATCCCTGAGGTTTTGCAGGCCTTTTTCGCCAAGGAAAACGGTGTTCGTTACCGTGCACGCTTAGAGCTAAGCGGACGCGAAACGAAGGACGTTGTTCCTGCCGTCGCAACGTTCACGGCTAAGCTGGATCCTGCCAAACCTGACGATGCCCAGGCATTGCTTGAATCGCTATGGATCCACGAAGAGCACCGAGTACCCAGTTCCGATCTGTTGAAGAAAGTCTTCAAGGCAAAGGAACCTCGTGTGCGAGCCGCAGCCATTCGCACGCTCGGCCATTGGGGCTCAAAAATATCCGATTGGGAACCGATTCTACTAGCCGGGGTTCGAGACGAATCCGCCTTGGTTCGTGCCGAGGCGGTGAAGTCCGCCTTGAGCTTTGAAGGAGTTACGGCAGCCGAAGTTATTTTCGAAGCCTCGAACGCTTCGACGGATCCAGAATTGGACATCGTATTAGCCTATGCTAAAGGCAAAATTTCGTTGGACAAATTGGTCGCGGATGCAGTCAAGTCGGGACGCGCCTTGTCCAAAGCGGCTCGCGAGTATGCCTTGAAAAACGCCAGCCCAAGCGATCTGCTAAAGCTCGAAAAGAGCGAAGTGGTCTACGAAGCAATTTTGAACCGACAAACCGCCGATGCAGCTTCTCTAAAAGAAGCGCTCACAGGCTTGGCGGGATTGCGAAAAACGGGACTTGTTCCGCTGCTGTTGCAATTGGTTGAGGACCGCGACCGACAGGACCAAGTCAACGCGCTCCCCGCGCTCCGCCAATTGCTATCGGATCAACCGGTGGGTGAGTTGAAAAAAGCTCGCAGCCGCTTAGAAAAACTCGCTTCACAAGGCAAAGCAACCCTCACTCGTCAATTAGCCTACGTGACATGGATTGTTGCTGAAAATTCCGCCGATGCACCACTTTTGGCAGCGTCCAAGAGCAAGGAGTCCTTGCGAGACTTCCTAGGCGCGATCCCATCGATTGCAAATGAAAAGTTACGTGGCAGCCTGTTTGCAGCGGTTCGGTCGTTGATGTTTGAACTTCCGCCCAATCTGAAAGCGGAGGCCGGTGGGGCTTCCTTTGTCCAACCGGGGATTCAGGTCGACTTCTTTCACCCGAATCCGCCAAATGTCGCCATCGAAACGCTGGCCAAACTTAAGCCACAAGCCAGTGGCGTCGTTCCGGAAATCGTGATGAACGTTCCACAGAAATTGCAGCCTGACGAATTTGCATTGCGATTTACGGGCATGATTCAAATTCCAGCTTCAGGCAAATACATGTTCTCGATCTCATCGGATGACGGATCGCGACTCTACATTGACAACAAACTTCTAATCAATCACGACGGTCTGCATGGCATGACGGAGAAACAAGGGGCTGTCGAATTGTTGGCGGGCAGTTATTCGATTGTTGTGACCTACTTCGATAACGGAGGTGGCGATGGACTAGAAGTTCGTTGGATGGGGCCTGACTTTAGGAAACAAAAGATTCCGGCCAGCGCTTTGTCGCTCAACGGTGGCGAGGAAACCCTACATGATTTAGCCATACGTTCCTTGGCTTCCATTCCTGGACATGACTCGGAGAAATTTCAGGATTTGGTGACACTGGTGAAAGCCGATCGCAATCGAGCTGCGGCCATTAGTCTTTTGAGTACGATACCCGCGCAAGATTGGTCGACCAAGGAACTACCTGGTCTTGTGGACAATATTGTCGGTTACCTCAGCAACATCCCAACTCAATTCCGTAACGCCGGTCCCGCTTTGGAAGCCGTTGCCCTTGCTCGAGCCATATCGTCCAAATTGCCTGCGGACCAAGCAAAGGCGATCGAAAATCGACTATTGAATCTCGACGTTCGCGTGATCGCGCTGGGTACGGTTATTGAGCGCATGAACTTCGATAAGGAAGTGATTGCTGTCCAAGCTGGCAAGCCTGTTGAGTTCCGTTTTTCCAATACCGACAACATGCCGCATAACTTCGCCATCGTGCAACCAGGCGCATTGCAGGAGATCGGGTTGGCTTCGGAAAAGACCGCACTCGATGCAGACGCACGAGAACGACAGTATGTACCCAAATCGACGAAGGTTTTGGCCTCAAGCAAACTACTGGCACCTGGCGAATCGCAATCGCTCACCTTCGATGTACCGACCACACCTGGTATGTATCCCTATGTATGCACTTACCCAGAACACTGGCGGCGTATGTTCGGAGTCATGATTGTCGTTGCGAATCTGGAGGAGTATCAACGAGCCCCGGAAACGTATTTGGCGTCGAATCCTTTGCCTATGAAGGACGAATTGCTGAAAACCATCGGTCGCAACACCGAATGGAAGTTCGATGATTTGATTGCAAGCGTTAAGAAACTACCGCCGGGAAGGTCGTTCGAAGTCGGCAAGAAGCTTTTTTCGGATACCAACTGCATTGCTTGTCACAAAATGAACAACGAGGGGCGTGAACTCGGGCCTGACCTGACCAAGATTGAACCGGCCAAGCATACCACGGATCACCTGTTGCGATCTCTTTTGGAACCGTCGAAAGATATCGTAGAGAAGTACCAGTCCTACTCGTTCCTCATGAGTTCCGGGAGCACGGTTACTGGGATGATTGTCGAGGAGACTCCGACGCAAATCAAAGTCCTTGCCGACCCACTTGCTAAAGGTGAACCAGCCGTCTTGGACGTGGCTGAGATTGAAGAGCGAAAGAAGTCGACCAGTTCCATCATGCCCGGTGGATTGCTGAACAAGCTGACCCAGGAAGAGATTCTCGACCTCGTCGCCTACCTCTACGCAAAGGGAGATAAGAAAAACGAACTTTTCTCTAAGCACGACCATTAGGAATGGTTTCAAATCCCATTTCTATACTGATATCCGAGCGAGTACCGCAGCATGAATTCCAATGTCCAATATGCTGTTAGGCGAGCGGCAACATTGTTTGTTCCAAGAGGGAGAGAGTCCTGCCGAGCCAAAGCCAAGCTCGGCAGGAGCCTCGCTCTCCCATTGGAACTGTTGCCAGGTATTTTTCACTCTGCCGCTCGCCTCAGTATGGCTTTTATTGTTTCAATCCTTTGCAATCAAAACAATTTCCTGAGCGGCGATGAGCCGCTACCGCAGCGGCATTTGGTCATTTCGCCGGAACGATTTCATGCAAGCCTCAAAAGCTATGTTGTACACAAGCAATCGCAACTACCAACGAAATTGGTTTCGCTCGAAACGATATTGCACGATTCGGACGGGGGCGACGATGCCGAAAAGTTGAAGCGCTATCTCTATGCAAATTGGAAAGCTGAGGCTTTGGGATACGTTCTTTTGGTTGGCGATGCGGACGTTCTGCCTGTCCGTTACATGGTACTCGATCGTGTTACGAAGCCTGCGTTCGACTTTGCGTTTTACCCATCGGATTTGTACTACAGTGATTTAGCAAAACCGGATGGTTCTTTTGACGATTGGAACGGTCGAAAGGATCTTTTTCATGCCGGTTATTTTGGCGAAGTTCGTGGCGAGGCCAACAAGAGCGATCCCATCAATTACGACGAAATCGATTATAGACCCGATATTGCAATCGGAAGATGGCCGGTAAGCACGCCAGAGGAGACAGCCACCGTCGCTGAAAAAACTATTTTGTACGAATCCAACGTCTTACTTGGCAAAAAACCAGGTTTGCGTTCAGCGGCTCTGTTTAGTGTGGGTGGATGGGTCGACAGCCGTGACGTCCTGGATGGTGTCGCTGAGAAACTAGGTTCGACTTGGTCCATTGAAAAGCGATATTACAGTTCACGGGACAGAATCTCAAAATCGCCGCCGACCGAAGCGGCTCTCGTGAAGTTGCTCAACGATGGGGTAGGTATTGCAATGCACGCTGGCCATGGACAGGACGACCGCTGGGAACAGTGCTTTCCCATCAACGCACTGGATAAGCTTCAGAATGCTGACAGGCTTCCAATCATCATTTCTGCAGGATGTTCCACTGCCCGCTTTGCAACATTGCCACCCTACGAAGCGTATGTCGATGTCCGGGGAGGCGTACATCAAGGTACGAACGCGGGCGAGCAGTTCCATTCGCCTCCACCTCCACCCGCTTGTTATCAAACCGGGCCAATGAACCAGACAGGTCTCGGTGAACAGTTGCTCCGACGCAATCAGCAAGGTGCTGTCGCATACATCGGTTGCAACACGGGAAGCCAACCATGTGGATTGACGTTGCTAACCGGATTTGCAAAATCGTACCAGACTGTGTCCCGTCCGAGACTTGGCGATTGTTGGAACGGCGCTATTGCGTCGTACTATCAAGACGAACACCTTGCGGATCTCAAACCCAACCAAGATTGGTATCCGCCGAGTATCTTTTTCCAAGCCATGAAATTCATGTGTTTTGGAGACCCTTCGCTTGTGATGCCAACTAACCAACCCTAAACTTCTATCAATGGCTTCCACAGATGGGTAGGAAGATGCAGTGGTAGGAAAATAATCGCATGAAGTCTCCCAAATTGAGACTTTTTTGCACCCACGTCCAATGAACAGCGGATCGTCGATAGGATGGGGTGTAGTTTCGTCGATTTACGCACTGAATAGCTGATTAGCAGAGGAGCCACGAATCTTGAGTGACAATTCTGATCGCAACTTGCTTTTTGGTATTTTGGCTGTGCAACTGGATTACATCAGCTCAACACAATTGGTCGAAGCTGCCAATAGCTGGATGGTTAACAAGTCCGTGCAACTGGGCCAAATCCTGATCAATCTGGGGAAGCTCAGCCAGGAAGATCGCGCGTTTCTCGACGTTATTGTCGACAAGCATATTGCACGCACTGGCTCACCGGCCAATAGCATTGCCAAGTTGCATCCATCGGAGCTCAGCGTTATCGATCATGCGAACGTCACGGAGGTGGTTTCCCATCTGCAGTCGCCGCAATCGACTGCCGCCAGCGATAAATCGCCTCTGACGCTTTCATGGTCCGCTGGCGAACCGTCGGTGGTGGGTCAGCGATTTGTGATGCTGCGAGAATTGGCTCGCGGCGGATTGGGTGAAGTCTTCGTAGCCCGCGACCACGAACTCGATCGCGAAGTAGCCCTCAAGAAAATTCTGGACGGCAAGTCACCATCGTCGGAAGTACGGCAACGTTTTGTTGCCGAAGCGAAAATCACCGGTGGACTTGAGCATCCGGGCGTCGTGCCTGTTTATGGTCTGGGTAGTTTCCCAGATGGACGACCGTTTTACGTCATGCGATTGATTCGAGGGCAAAGCCTGTACGATGCCATCCAACATTTTTTTCGCCAACAGCGTAGCGGAGAACTTGGTCACTTAAAAGATAGGCAGTTTCGCGCATTGATTCGAGCGATTATGGAAGCGTGCTACACCGTTGGTTACGCACATAGTCGCGGAGTTCTGCATCGCGACATTAAGCCACAGAACATCATGCTAGGTAAGTATGGTGAGTCACTGGTAATCGATTGGGGGCTGGCAAAGGTCATCGATTCCAAAGACGATATTCTGATGTCGGAACCGCCCATCGAGGAGGTTCGATCAGGCGATAGCGCACCGACCGCCATGGGATCGGTCATTGGCACGGCCGCCTTTATGAGTCCTGAACAAGCTCACGGCCGAATTGATTTGTTGGATTGCAGATCTGATATCTTCAGCTTGGGCGCAACTTTGTATGTTGCGCTCACTGGCAAAGCCCCATATCAAGGTGAACGGCGCGAGCAAGTGATTGCAGCCGCTCAGCAGTACGTTTTCGAAAAACCGCGTGACCTCCAGCCCGATGGCTCAAAATCGTTGGAAGCCATTTGCCTAAAAGCCATGGCTCGCGAACCAAAAGACCGTTATGCCTCCGCCTTGGAGTTGGCCGAAGATCTCGAATGCTCTATGGCTGGAGATCCCGTGAAGGCCTTGCCTGAATCATTGGCCATGCAAGGCCTGCGTTGGACGCGCAAGCATCAGACGCTAGTGGCTAGTCTGTTAGTGTTTCTCCTCGTTTCCTCGGTGGGTTTGTTGCTCGCCAATAGAGCCATCGGTTTCCAACGGGACATCGCTCGGAGCGAACGGGATAAGGCCAATGAAATGCGAACAGAGGCCGAAGAAGCCCGTGAACGAGCAAGAAATGAGCGAGATGCTGCAGAAGAAATGCGAAAAAAAGCCGTGTTAGCAAGTGCCAAAGCCAATCGCAATAGCATGGTCTCGGCGGAAATCCTCGACAAATTTGTGAAGGGCCTCGCAGACGACCAATGGGCTCAAGTACCGCAACTCGAGAGTGAGCGAATACGGATGGTTGACTTAGCGGTCAACCGCTATTCCCAATTGCTCAAAGACGATCCGGAGGATACGAATTTGAAAACCAATGTCATTCAAATGCTCGTTCGCAGCGCCAATCTCTATCGAATATGTGGCAAGAATGACAAGGCAAACACGAATATTGAACTTGCCATGCGCATGGCGGATGAACTGACCGACTTGTTTTCGCCAACCCCAACGAACCTAGCCGGACCGACGGAGTACGATCGAAAGAACTTGGCGGTTTTGACGGATACGCGTTTGTATTACGGCGAGAGTAAGTTCGGGCGTTTGGGCGCTGTGGCCGCGTTATCCACTTCGACAAAGGGACTGGAGCTCTGTCGTAGGCGAGTTGCGATGGACGGAATTCCCGAATCGCAACTGGCACTCGGTCTTGCTTTATTGCAACACGCTGAAATTTCAAATGATTTGAGTGATTCGATGACGGCGTACACCGAAGCACTCGAAGGGGCGGAATTGCTCGAAATAGTTACGCTTCCCAAGGCACAGTCGGTATACCAACCGCTGCTCCGAACAAACTTTTTCATGATAGCCGCAAATGCTCAGGCAAACATGGCGAACTTCGATCTGGCACTCGAACATGCAAAAAAAGCAGTCGAGATCGCGAATGAGGGACTGGGACAATACGGAAAAATACCGGACATGAGAAACTTCCGTCAATTGGCCGTGATTACACGGGGTACCATTGAGCTGAAGGTTGGTGATATCGCCAAAGCAGAAGCGGATCTGAAGGATGCACTCGGAGAACTCGAAATACTGAGTGGCGAATTCCGAAAACTCGTGGGTTATAAGCGATCCCAAGCAGAAATCCACCAACGACTCAGTTTCTGTGCCTTTCAGAACGGGAACAAAACCGCCGCAGTCGAATCCGCAGAAAGCTCACTGGCGTTGCTTGCGGAATTGATCGGCGAGAAAGATCCCACTGCCCAATACCTCCCAATTCGACTTCTGTCTCAAGCCGCTCTTGCAATCGCCGTGGAGCCCACGGCAGATGCTAACAAGTATACGGACTTGATAGCAGGAATTGCAGCGGACCGCCAACGCTTGCTGGAACAAAATGATAAGCATCCGGCTTTAGTGGAACTTGCCGAGATGCAACTGGAATTGAAGTGAGCACCGCTCAAGGTGATTCAGAAACACCCGTATCTGTACCGGTCTCCTGGGTACCCGTCGTTGTGTCGACGGTAACGACCAGATCACCAATTCCAAGAATGCGCACGGGCGTTTCCTCGTCAAAATTATTTGTTAGGTAATAGTAAAAGCCTATCACCAAATCCTTTCCACAAACCATCGAGCCGAGAATGACCTTTGTGAGATTCGCATTGTCACTACCAGTGAATCGTATTTCCCTTCCAAAAGTTAGACTAGAACCACTGTTGCTCCGTACAACCAAAAAGTTGACATCGATTACGAGATTGCCACTAGACCTGTTGCTCCGCTTAAGCTTTTTGTTACCTCCGCCATGTCGAGGTTGATTGGTGTAAACTGTCAATGTGTCAGGCATAAGAGTGTGCTCCGAATGACGTTTGGGGAAAAAGAGTCTACAAGAGGATATCAACTCAGCGTGAGGAATTCAACTGTAGTGCGTTATGGGTAGGGGCAAAAATGAGAAGTAGCGAGACGGCAGTTATTGTTGGAGTAAGAATTGTCTTGGGAAAAGTCGAAGCATTTGGACCGATACCTATGCCAAAAAATGTTGCAAAACTGATCGTGTGGGAGTGCATCATGCTGACCAAGTTGCAATTGCGATTCGAGTGATGCAAATTACTTTTCAAAAAAACTGACGTTCGTCTTAGGCGAGCTTCCAGACTGAAATCTACTTGCCGAGTCTTCTTGTGGGAGGGCGAGGCTCCTGCCGAGCCGGCGCCGCCATGGTTCGTCAGGAGCTTCACTCTCCCGATTAATGAATTGAATGGTTGAAGTTGATGTAAACATGTTTGCAGGGGTGGCCTCGCCCTCCCGGTAAAGGTAAATCTGCCGCTCGTCGTAAAGCTGGGATGAATCCCAGCACTCCAAATTTGGACTGCTTGCGGCGACATCGTTATCCGTTATTCTTCTGTTGGTTTTATCCTCTCCGTGGCTGGCGAAATCAAAGACGAACGCAATATGACACCTTGGACTCAGCAGTATGATCCTTGCGGAAATATCTATTTGTCGGCACTCGTGGCGGCTTTGCCGATTTTCGTTTTGCTAGGGCTTCTAGCAGGCTTTCATGTTCGAGCCCACTACGCAGCCATCGCGGGTCTCATCGTTTCCTTGTTGGTTGCCATCGGCGTCTATAAAATGCCAGCCTTGCTCGCGCTAACCGCAGCGGCCAATGGTGCAGCGTATGGCCTGTTCCCAATCGGTTGGATCGTGCTGACCGCCATTTTCACCTACGATATCTCCGTCGCGACCGGCAAGTTCGAAGTCTTGAAACGTTCGATCGCAGCCCTGGCTGATGATCGACGCATTCAAGTCTTGTTGATCGCGTTCAGTTTTGGAGCATTCATTGAGGGAGCCGCTGGATTCGGAACTCCGGTCGCCATTTCAGCCGCCATGTTGATCGGCCTAGGGTTCAAACCGCTTCCTGCCGCTGGCTTGGCACTTATAGGAAATACCGCCCCGGTCGCGTTCGGGGCACTGGGAACACCATTGATCGCGTTGGCACGAGTTACCGAGTTGCCGCTTGAATCCTTAAGCATGATGGTTGGCAGGCAATTGCCCTTCTTCTCGCTCCTCGTACCCTTCTGGTTGATTTGGGTCATGGCAGGCTGGCGGGGCATGATGGAGGTCTGGCCTGCATGCCTTGCCGCCGGCCTCAGCTTTGGAATCATGCAGTTTCTAGTCAGCAACTACCATGGACCATGGCTGGTCGATGTGATCAGTTCCATTGTCTCGATCGCGACGTTGGTTGGCTTGCTTCGCTTTTGGCAGCCAAAAACCACTTGGCGATTTCCGGACGAGTCCGCGGCCGTCGCCGAAGCTGTCCCAACTTTTCGCGAAGCAAGCGTCGCTTGGATTCCTTGGCTGGTTCTTTCGATCATGGTCTTTGTTTGGGGATTGCCGCAAGCCAAGAGCCAGATGAATGCTTGGTCGAAGCTAGATATTCCCGTGCCGGGCCTGCATCTCAACGTTGTACGCGACGTGCCCGTCGTGGCTGCCCCAACTCCGGAAAAGGCCATTTTCGAATTGAATTGGCTGTCTGCAACTGGGACGGCATTATTCCTGGCATCGCTCATCTCTGGAGCAGTGCTTGGACTTTCGCCTCGCAGATTAATCCTTCTGTTCGCTGGAACGCTTCGACGAACGACCATCTCACTGGTGACGATCGCGGTCATGCTTGCGCTTGGCTACACCACGAAATACAGCGGCTTGGACGCCTCAATGGGATTGGCTTTTGCAAGCACTGGTTTTCTATTTCCGTTTTTCTCGCCATTGCTTGGCTGGCTAGGCGTTGCACTCACCGGCAGTGACACTTCCTCGAATGTTCTTTTCGGTAACTTGCAACAGATCACCGCCGAACGATTGGGGATCTCGCCAATTCTTGCGACTGCAGCCAATAGTTCAGGCGGCGTTATGGGCAAAATGATCGACGCGCAATCCATTGTCGTGGCCGGGGTGGCGACCGGACAACATGGCCAGGAAGGCACGATCCTGCGCTATGTTTTCGTTCACAGTATTGTGCTGGCCATTTTGGTAGGCCTCGTCGTAGCAACACAAGCGTACGTCGTACCTCAAATGATTCCGCCCATGCCGTGATTTTGGAGTGCTGGGATTCATCCCAGCTTTAAGACGAGCGGCATATTGAAGTACTCCAACCCGAAGCGGTTCCAAAGGGGTGATGTGCGATTGCAGCTCAAGCATTGCGGATGGAGCAATCTCAGCGGATGCGGGGGTGAAAAAAACCAGCTACATCCCGATCGATCCGGATTGGAGTATCGAAAAGTGCCGTTATAGAGTCCTCACTCAGGGCCTCGTCAGTATGCGAGTCTCGAAAGACTCGCCCTGCTTTCAATAGAATAGTGCGATCGATGCACGGTAGGATTTCTTCGAGGTGATGCGTTACCAAAATGATTTGAGTGCCAGTGCAGGCCAACTCATTGAGCATGACTAGCAAGTCGACTCGGGCGCGGATATCCAATCCGGTTGTTGGCTCATCGAGAACGATGGCTTGCGGTTGCGTGACCAAAGCGCGGGCGAGAAGAACGCGACGACGCTCGCCTGTCGACATGTGCCCGATACACTTCGACGATTGGCTGCTGAGTTGAAAGCGTTCTAGGAGCCGTTTCGACTCGCATTTCATGGCATCGGTGACGGAGTGTTGGTCAAGCTCAAGCTCCGCGGAGGAATAGCCTGTGAGCACCGTTTGGATCGCATTGAGCCGTCCAGAACGCCCCAGGGTAAAGTGATGGTCGATGTCGGAACTGACGAAGCCCAGATGGGAGCGGAGTTCCCAAACATTCCATTCTTCTTGGCCTAGAATACGAACCGTCCCTGACTGGCCATCGATGACGGAAGGGTAGAAAAACTTCATGAGCAATTTAAGCAATGTGGACTTGCCCGAACCATTTGGGCCTACGATGGCTACGTGCTGTTTTTGAGGAATCTTCACGCTGACGCTATCAAGAATTCGCGTGGTTCCGCGCTCAATGCTAACCCCAGTCATTTCAATGAGGCTGGCGTCCGAGTCCATCAGTTGAAGCCAAACTCAACGCATTCGCTATCGCAAGTCGACTCCGGCGATAGGTTCAATTCCGTGTCCGTAACAATACTCATCATGAATCGATTGGCAGTTTCGAGCATCGTCGAATCCAATTCATTGGACTCAGTTCCTTCGTCTTGTTCGGATCGCAACTGCCAAAACTTATAAGCTAGGCCAGCTTGATGCGAGATACGGACCGCCCGCAATAGCTCATCTTCGGAGCAAAGCGTAGAGCCCTGCCGCTGCGCAAAAAGGACCTGAAGCTCGCGTGCTCGCTTCCAGTTGGATAGTGCTGTTGGTGTCTTTGGAAACGCTCCGCTCAAGGAAACGACCCCCGCTATCTGCCGGGCGTACTTAAGCCCAATCCACTGTGCCATGCTCCCGCCCGAACCAAACCCTGCCAAAAATATTTTGTTGGTGTTGACGGATAAACGACTGGCGATCGCCTGAACACTATCCCACACGAGGTCCTCAGCCACCGCGCAGTCGGTGTTGGAGGTTCCCCAACGAAAACGACGTCCCCTGCCACGACACTCGACGTTGCCGCGAGGGGCAAGGCCAATATAGTTTCGCGAACTGAGGGCCATCATCACCTGGTCTAGCTCCAACTCACAACTAGCGTCGCTGTGCAACCAAACAACAAGCGGGTAATCGTAGCTTGGTTCGTAATGTTCGGGAACGAATAAGCGATGCGGAAAGCCCAGTTCGATTGTGGATTCGTCTAATGGCCGACATCGAGATGCAGTGGAAAACGTGTGTTCAGTGTTAGCGTTCGATTCCCGGAGCATCTTGAGGCGACTCATTCAAGGATTCCTATTCAGCTGAAACACGGATGAGAGACGAGAAAGGGTTTGCCAAAGTCAAGTGATAAACAGGTTGTAGGAAGGGCATTGGTGGTAAGTCAATGGCGCCGCCCTAAGAATTCGGAGGACCGCAACAACCACGGAATGCTTTCATTTGCTCGTGTCTAGGCAGTTGCCAAAAGCTGCGTCATGGTTGCCACCAAGGACTTGACTGCGTCAACGCTCTTCTGAAAGGCTGCTTTTTCCGAATCGGTAAGTGAAAGTTCGATGATTTTCTCGACTCCATTGCTGCCCAGTATGACCGGCACGCCAACATAGTAGCCACCCACCCCGTACTCTGTATTGCACAACGCCGCAACGGGCAGAAGCCGCTTCTTGTCGCGAACGATGGCTTCTACCATTTGTGCTGTCGCAGCGGCAGGAGCGTAGTAGGCGGAACCCGTCTTCAGCAGCGATACGATTTCGGCTCCACCATCCCGAGTGCGTTGCACAATTTCCGCAAGTCGTTCCGGCTTGATAAGTTGAGTGACAGGGATACCTCCTACCGAGGTGCAACTGGAAATAGGCACCATAGTGTCACCATGCCCCCCCATCAACATGGCGGAAATATCTTCCACGCTCACGTTCAGCTCCATGGCAAGGAACGCACGGAACCGTGCCGTGTCCAAAACCCCAGCTTGGCCGATAACTCGGTTCGACGGGAACCCCAGAACCTGGAAAGCTCGTTGAACCATAGCGTCCAATGGATTGCTTACTACAATGACGACGGCGTTAGGACTGCTAGCTTTCACTTGCTGCGCGACGCTGGATACGATTTTAGCGTTGGTGCTCAATAGATCGTCGCGGCTCATGCCAGGTTTGCGTGCAATCCCTGCAGTAATGACCACAACGTCGCTATTTTCCGTATCGGCGTAATCGGTTGAGCCAACAAGACGACTGTCAAATCCCATGATGGGAGACGCTTGCATCAAATCCAGGGCTTTTCCCTTGGGCATGTTTTCCGTTTGCGGAACATCGAGTAAAACGACATCGCCCAGCTCAGCGGCGGCGCACCAATGAGCACAAGTTGCACCTACGTTTCCTGCACCGATTATCGTTATTTTAGCGCGACGCATGAGAGGGGCCTTGATTTCTTTTGAGGATGACTCGGAGATAATAAGCTTTGGAAGAACGAAGTATGCGGACAATGCCAAGACCGTCAAGTGGCTTGTCCCATCCCGACGAGTAAGCGATGGACAATTTCGCCGGTCCCTCACTTACGTTTCGGGTTGTGATTGACCTACATATCGGGTTGTGATTGACATACGTATCGGGTTGTGATTGACTTACATATCGGGCAGTGATTGACTTACGTATCGGGTTGTGATTGGCTTACAGGGAAGGCCGAAACTCTTGACCATTTTCGCTACCCGAAAATTAAGCTGTAACAAAGCGCTACCTATCGCTAGGTAGGCGAGCGGCAATATTGATTCTACGGGGAGGGAGAGGCTCCTGCCGAACCAACGCCAATCTCGGCAGGAGCCTCGCTCTCCCATTGAAACCCTTGGCAGGTAGTTTTTAGTCTGCCGCTCGCCTTAGCAAAATCTTTTCTGAAGACACCCACGATGCATTGGTCGCAAAAGACGATTCAACTCCCCCCCTTTGACAGAGGATGCCATTTGATTACCACGCGTGTGATCAGGGAATTAAGCGTGCTCGCTTCGCTACAAGTCGGTCTGCTCCACGTCTTTATTCAGCACACATCTGCCAGTCTCAGTATCAATGAAAATGCGGACCCCGACGTCAGACGGGACATGGAATTGGCACTCAACCATTTGGTGCCAGAGAGCCTGGGCTACATTCACACCGCAGAAGGATTGGACGATATGCCGGCGCATGTGAAATCCTCACTACTGGGATGCAGTCTGTCGATCCCCATCACGAATGGAACCCTAGCCCTGGGAACTTGGCAAGGGATCTATCTTTGTGAGCACCGGGACCGTGCCCAGGGCAGAGCGTTGGTCCTGACGGTGATGGGGAAGGAGGGTTGAGGAGTGAGGGGTGTGGGAGGGCGAGGCCCTCGCCCTCCCGGTAAAGGCATTTCCGCCGCTGGCATAATGACTTTACGCGTAGTTAACGTCCTGCCGTTGGCATTAACGGTGGGTACAACCACCAAGCTGTCTCGATGGATGTGCGGTGGGCCGAGACGTCAATTCCCCAGGGTTTTGGCCAGTTCGATGAATCTGAAAAATATTCGGCCAATATCAGTTGAAGGAATTCAGCATTCCGCTACGCTTAAGCCATATCACCTGTTTTTTCACAGGTCAATGGCAGTTCTTTCGCAATTTATTTTTTGGACAGGATTAATGGAATGGGCAAACGATCATTCGTGCGCTTCGGTTTCACGTTGGTGGAACTTTTGGTGGTAATTGCAATTATTGGAATTCTAGTGGGGCTACTTCTCCCCGCCGTTCAAGCAGCACGTGAAGCTGCAAGGCGTATGCAATGCGGCAACAATATCCGCCAGATCGGGTTGGCCCTCCATAATTTCGAATCTGCGAGACAGAAACTGCCACCGTCAAGCGTTCAATCGCCTGCTGCTGCTACTTTGCCCTCCAGAGATTTGGCGGAGTTTGTAAAGGTGGGTACGACCGGTGCGTTACCAGCGGATTATGCAAAACAGTGTTTCTTAACTACGGTTTTGGCTCAGCTTGAGCAAACCAACGTACTCAATGCAGGTCCCAATGGCTACAACCAGAAGTTGGACTGGAACGATATTGGAAATCGACCAGCGTCGTCGGCCACAATTCCAACCTATCTTTGTCCTTCCAATCCGCTCGGCGAAAAGTTTCTTGACACAACGCTTTTGGGCTCCACAGATCGAACGGCATTCGCCAGCGGAGGTGATTGGAAACCTGCTCTTACGGATTACATGGCTGTGAATCGTGCCAACAACCGACAGGTTGCATGGGATAACATGACCGGCTCCAATCCAGTCTTTCCAGGAACTGCGGGCGTTGCGGGAATTCTGCAATCCAATGCGTTCACCAAGTTTGCATCCATTACAGATGGACTTACCAACACCATTATGATTGCGGAAGCGGCCGCACGTCCGGCAAGATATGTATCCGGCAGGAAGATCGAAGCGTATGCTGGCGGCTCCTCAGCTTACATGAACGGCCCTTGGGCACACTCAGGCAATGATATAGCCGTCGATGGTTCCAACATGACCATCGTAAGCGGTGTTCCAGTGGCCAGCAACATTACCACGACGCTTGGAAACACGTGTTCTGTGAATTGCACCAATCAAGGTGAAATATACGCCTTTCACACCGGCGGAGCTCAAGTGGTTATGGGTGACGCTTCCGTGCACTTCATCAGTGCCAGCATCGACCTTCGAACCCTCCAACTGCTATGTGCCCGGGCTGATGGAACACCTGTCAGTATTAGCAATTAGCTTGAGAGCTACTCTGTATTTTGCTACCGCTGGGTTCATCCCAGCGGGGCGATAATTGATAGCTACAACGAATGCGTCAGCATCGGCTCTCCGTCGGTTTTAGACCGGCGGAAGCAACGTCTCATACGTGTGCACTTCTTGCACTCCCCCGAAAGGACCCCTGGATCATGCTCAAACGGAAATTTAAAGCCGCCAAGCGCAGCATTCTCGTTTCAGTTATTTTGACAGCTTGTTCCAGTCATGGCCTTGCTCAACCGTCCTTGCCAGCGAACTCCTTTCCTCCACTGCCTCAAGCACGAATGGTTCGAATGCAGATCGACAACCCTTTCCTATTACCCAGCAAACTGCCACTCCTCGCGCCTGACTTTGCCAATATCAAACATGAGCATTACGTACCTGCTTTCGAAGCGGGCATGAAACAGCAACTGGCTCAAGTCCAGGCCATTGCCGAGTTGCCGGAAGCCCCAACCTTTGAAAACACGCTGGTTTCGCTCGAAAAGTCGGGTGAAATCCTCGAGCGAGTTCAAGCCGTCTTCTTCAACATGACGACCGCCAATACCGACGAAAAGATCCAGGAAATCGAAGAGAAGATTGCACCGCGATTGGCCTCCCACTCCGACGATATTTATCTGAACAAGAATCTGTTCGCCCGCGTCGAATTCCTGTGGCAGCAACGCACCAAGCAAAACTGGAATGAAGAGCAACAACGCTTGCTCAAAGAGGTTTACGAGAATTTTGTTAGGGCTGGAGCCCGACTCAATGACGAACAACAGACGCGTGTGCGCGCCATCAACGAAGAGTTGTCGTCCGTCTCGACCCAATTCCAACAGAATCTATTGGCCATTACCAAAGAACGAGGGGTCGTCGTTGATAATATCTCACAGTTGGACGGGATGTCGGTCGCGGATATCGCGGCTGCCAAGGAAGCGGCCCAAGCCAAAGGGCACGACGGAAAGTACCTCCTGGCGATCACCAATACGACGCGCCAGCCTGTGTTGCTTTCGCTTAAGAACCGCGACGTTCGAAAGCGTGTTTGGTTGGCATCTGCCAATCGAGGCTTGGGTGAAGCCGGCGGTCTTGATAATCGTGACTTAGTTCTGAAGTTAGCTCGTCTTCGGGCCGAGCGTGCAAAGTTGCTAGGCTATGTAAGCCACGCCGCCTTCTCGCTCGAAAACCAAATGGCTGCCAAGCCCGAAGAGGCATTCAAAATGCTGCGAAACCTAGCCCCTGGTGTTCTAGCCAAGGCCAAATTGGAAGCCATCGACATCATGCGATTCATGAAGCAAGACGGAATCGATGGCGAGCCCGAGGCATGGGACTGGGAGTACTATTCTGAAAAGGTTCGAGCCGAAAAATATCAGATCGATGAGAATCTTGTAAAACCCTACTTCGAGATGGAGAGTGTGCTGCAAAACGGCGTTTTTTATACGTATGGAAAGCTCTATGGCATCCGATTCAATGAACGCAAAGACTTGCCAGTCTACCATCCGACTGTACGCGTATTTGATGTGCTCGGAGCTGACGGCAAACAAATCGGTTTGTTTTACGCCGATTACTTCCATCGCGATGCCAAACAAGGTGGGGCTTGGATGGACGCTTACGTCCCACAGTCGCGTCTCCTGAACCAATTGCCGGTCGTTGTCAACGTCATGAACATACCCGTGCCTGCCGCAGGCGAACCGACGCTGCTGAGTCTGGACCATGTGACAACCATGTTTCATGAACTAGGTCACGGAGTTCACGGACTGTTTTCCTCCGTGGAGTACCCCTCTCTTTCCGGGACTTCGGTGCCACGCGATTTCGTCGAGTTTCCATCGACGTTTCACGAGGACTGGGCCATTCATCCTGAAGTCTTGAACAACTACGCCCGTCATTACAAAACCGGAGAAACCATTCCAAAGGATCTACTCGACAAGAGCATTGCGGCCAACAAGTTCAACAAGGGTTACGAGACGTTGGAGTATGTCTCTGCGGCCTTGTTGGATCTCGGATGGCATTCCATTTCGACAGAGGAAGTCCCAACCGACGTTGTCACCTTTGAGAATCAGTTGCTGAAGAGCTTTGGCATGGATTACAGGCCTGTGCCACCTCGCTATCGAACAACGTATTTTGCACACGTATGGTCGGGTGGCTACTCGGCCAGCTACTACGCCTATTTATGGAGCGAAGTGTTGGCCGCGGACGCATTTGCTCATATGCAAAAAATGGGCGGCTTGACGGCCGCCAACGGCGCCACTTACCGCGACAAAATCCTATCTCGAGGCGGAACTCGAGAAGTCATGCAACAATACAAAGACTTCCGCGGCCAAGAACCAACCGTCGAAGCCTTGCTCGTGCGCCGCGGATTAAAGTAGCGTGTGCTAAATGTAGACGAGCGAGGCCCTTCGCTCGTTCGGTTCAATCACCCTCCCTTCCGGGAGGGTCGAGCGAAGCGAGGGGAGGGTGAAGTGCCATCGGCAATCGCACAAATCAGTTCACCCTCTCCGGCCTACGGCCGACTCACGGCCGACCCTCCCCGAGGGAGCAACGCAGTGAAGTATTTTGATCAATGAAATGGCACGCTGTTTGACCTAAGGCCTTCCGTTCGGACTCGCCCCGGCGGAGGCAACAATTGGCGGCTACAGGCATGATCATTCGGTTCGAGCTCTCCACCGAGTTTACTCGGTGGAAGCAACGTTTGGATGCGAGAAACGCTGCTTCCCCCGGTATGAAACCGGAGGAGAGCCTAGCCCCTCATGGGATTCTAGTAGCTGCCAATTATCGCCCCACTGGCTTGGAGCCAGTGGTAGCGAAACACCGTAAAAAATGCTTCACAGCGTTGCCGAGGGAGGGTGACTAGACGATTAACTCCGTTGCAATCTTGCTACGCGATGAATCGAAGCGATGGTTGACAAGGCTTCCTTGATCGAGATCTTCGATTTGCCTTCGCGTCGCTCCGTATAGACGATACCAACTTCTTTTAGTCGGAACCCCTGATCCATCAGATGCCAGAGCACCTCTTCCAGGAAACCATATCCTGTTCCCCGAAGCTCATCGAGTTTCAACGTTCGCACACAACTCACGCGATAAAGTCGAAAAGCACTGCTGCAATCTCGTACCGACCAGCCAATGATCCGTCTAGCATATGCGTTCGCACACTTGCTGACAAAAACGCGCCGCCACGAACAACCCTCCATACCGCCCCCCTCAACGTAGCGCGATCCAACGACCACATCTGCACAATCTCGCTGGGCTAGCAGCGACGGAATTGCGCTAGGGCTGTGACTGAGGT
>JANMLD010000023.1:0-38063 GCA_031372345.1 Pirellula sp. | reverse complement strand
TGCACGCAGTCTGCTGTGCGGTCTTAAAGCTGGGATGAATCCCAGCACTCCAAATTAATTTTTTGAGGATAACCGCAAAAACTGATTTGTCAGAAGATATAGTTTGCCGGTTGTAGTTTATCGGTAATAGTTCCGCATCAGGAACAATGAGTGGTCTACACAAGCTCGCCCGTGTGCGTCGGCCTTAGCATTGAATTGGATTCTTCCAATTGCATCGAATCGATCATCGCCCGATCCATTCCGCTTGATACCAGCCTACGTTCTTTGTTGTTCGCTTGTGGAATGATCGTATGAGTATCGAAGACGCTGAGTTGTTGCGTGAATTCGCAGTGGAATCACAAGAGCATCTTTCGGACATCGAAAACCAATTGCTCACGCTTGAATCCCAGGGGGACAACATGGATGTTGCCCTTGTCAATACTGTCTTTCGAGCCATTCATTCAATCAAAGGGGCGGCTGGCTTCATGGGCTTGGATACGCTCGGCGGCTTGGCCCATCGCGCCGAAGAAGTTCTCAACAAGTTGAGAAACAATGAGCTAAGGCCTACTTCGGTTGTCATCAATACACTATTGAAAGCCGCCGACCGACTCAAGGATCTCATCGATCAAATCGAGACTTCCAACGATGCCGATGTCAGCGACCATCTCGCCGCACTCGAACTAATACTCTCTGGCGAAAGCGATGTAGCTGTAATAACTTGCCCACCGGTTGTCGAGCCAATTGTTGCGCCCTATGTTCCAGAACCGCAGGTTCTTTGCGAAGAAGCCCTCCGAGAATTCTTGGTCGAGTGCTACGACAACCTTGAGCAGATCGAACGCGACTTGCTCACGCTCGAGCGCGATCCGAAATCAGAATCCATTTTGAACAGCGTCTTTAGAAACATTCACACGATCAAAGGTTCAGCAGGTTTTCTGGCCTATGCCACACTCGAACGGGTTGCTCATACCACCGAAAATGTTTTGGGGAGTGTCCGAAGCGGCGCCATCCCAATGGATTCCGAGGTTAGCGAGTGCATGTTCAAATCCATCGATGCTATTCGAAAGATTCTAAAATCGATCGAATCCGTCGGGAATGATGGAAGCGATCCGTTCAGTTCCCTCATTTCCGACATTGAATCGTTGCACATCGCGAAATTGGTCGATGCCAAATCGCCCCCAGCAGCGCCTAAAAAACCATCGGTTAGTCCCGCATCATTGCCGACACCAGTCCCGTCTTCGATTTCTGCAACTCCAATTGCTCACGTGCCAACGGCGCAACCTGCCGCGGCCGTCAAGGCAACGTCAACGCGAATCGTACTATCGGCCGCTGAGCTGTCAGAGGGCGCGGTGGCGGTAGCGGATGTTCCGTTCGAAGTGCTAGTTTTTTCTGGAACACTGGATGCCAAGGGCGCAGCCTGGTTAGAAACACGGTGGATCATGGAATTGAACGCCCTGAAGTTCGACGTGAAAAAGGGAAGTCGACCGAAGGCTGTTTAACTCCGTCATCGCAGATTTCGATATTCACTTGACCACCTTCGTGGTAAGCTCGCAGAGCTGGCCTGAATTTGGATCGTATCAAAGCCAAGGCCGTGGAACGGGGGCTTATGACACAAGAGAACGCAACGCGGATGGCTGATCGAGACGTGGGCAACTTGATCTTCCTGCCCGGCTTCTCCACCGCAGAAAAGGTTTCCAATGTATCGGGTCGGGGAGTTGGCATGGACGTCGTCAAGACGAACATCGAAAAAATCGGAGGGACTGTCGACCTACAAAGCAAAGTCGGGCACGGCACCAATGAAATGGGTCGCAATGTTAGCGAAGCATCGAAGGGTTCTACCGAAATTGCTGCGGAGCCATGACGCTCGGCAGGAGCCTCGCCCTCCCAAATTGCAAGCAAATACAAGACCTTAAATCGGACGATCTCCAAAGGGCGGGTGACCAATCTTTACGAGCTCCAAACCTAAGGTGTCTCCTTATCAAACTTACATTTCAACACAGGTACATTTCCATGCGTGCGTTAGTTATCGACGATTCCAAAGCGGTACGGCGAATTATCGGAAACATCATGAAAGAGCTGGGCTACGAAGTCATCGAAGCCGGTCATGGCCTCGAAGGCCTGGCTCAACTCGAAGCCCATGGCCCACAAGATATTGTTTTGGTCGACTGGAACATGCCGGAAATGAACGGTCTTGAGTTCATCAAGGCCGCTCGTGCGATTCCAGCCTACTACGACATGCCTATCATGATGGTGACCACCGAGACCGAAATGGAAAAGATGGCACAGGCCTTCGTGGCGGGTGTCAACGAGTATGTCATGAAACCATTTGACAAGACGATTCTGCTTGAAAAGCTTCAACTCCTCGGTATTGGAGCTTAGAGTCGAATGCGTAAGATAAAGGTTCTCATTGTCGACGACTCAACGGTGATTCGTCGATTGTTGTCGGACGCATTAACCGCCGATCCCGCGATCGAGATTGCGGGAATTGCAGCCAACGGAAAGATTGCGATTGCGAAGATTCCGCAAGTCAATCCCGATGTCATTACCCTGGACATGGAAATGCCGGAGATGGATGGCTTGACGACTTTGGTAGAGCTTCGCAAACTTTATCCGAAGTTGCCCGTCATCATGTTCAGTACGCTTACCCAGCGAGGGGCCGAGTCGACACTCGAAGCGCTTGCCAAGGGAGCGAATGACTATGTGACCAAGCCTGCAAATGTCGGAAGTGTCAACGCTGCGATTCAAAGCGTACAGAGTGAATTGATACCCAAGATCAAGCAGTTTTGCAATTGGACGGATACCCTTCGCTCGAATTCCGTAAAACTCACGAGCTTGATCAACTCACCGGCGGGATTCAAGCCATGTCGTGTGGACATAGTTGTCATTGGATCGTCGACGGGTGGCCCCAACGCATTGTCGACGGTGCTGCCGGCCATTCCAGCCAACTTTCCCGTTCCAATCTTGGTCGTTCAGCACATGCCGCCCGTCTTTACCAAGCATCTTGCCGATCGCTTGCATCAGCAATCCAGTCTACACGTTCACGAAGGGGCTGAGGGCGATCTTCTAGAGCCTGGCGGAGCCTGGATCGCACCAGGCAATTTTCACATGACATTGCGTCGCCATGGGACTCAACTCAAAGTGGTCCTAAATCAGCAGCCCCCTGAGAATTCATGTCGGCCAGCCGTCGACGTCCTATTTCGATCGGCATCAGAAATATTTGGGGCCAATGTACTGTCGGTTGTTCTAACTGGAATGGGACACGACGGAATGCGAGGTTGCGGAATTGTTCGGGATGCAGGTGGACGCGTGTTGGTTCAAGACGAAGCGACTTCCGTTGTATGGGGAATGCCAGGTTCGGTAGCGAACGCTGGATATGCTCACAAAATCGTACCACTCACAAGCATCGCTGAAGAAATAATGATTCAAACACATGCATGCAGGAATGCCCCCTCCTATGCGAAAGCAGGAAGCTAATATGAGTATTGCACCAACCCTTAACTCCTGCACCTTTGATTTTCTCTGCAATTTCGTGCGTGAAAAGTCGGCGATTGTTTTGGAGTCAAGCAAGACCTATTTAGTTGAGTCTCGTTTGAATCCTATAGCCCGCGAAAACGGCATGTCTTCATTGGACGAACTCGTCGAAGCATTGAAGAAGCCAGGCAGTCGAGATCTGTCGCGTCAAGTCATCGACGCGATGACAACGAACGAGTCCAGTTTTTTTCGGGACTTGCAACCCTTCGAAGCCCTCAAGACCGTCATCTTACCGGAGTTGTTGGAAAAGAGAGCCAAAGAGCGAACGCTCAACATATGGTCGAATGCGTGTTCGAGTGGACAAGAAGTCTACAGTATCGCCATGCTCCTTCGCGAACACTTTCCAGAGTTAGGGGGTTGGAAGGTTCGACTGATTGCAAGCGACCTTTCGACCGCCATATTGAAAAAGGCGCAAGGAGGCATCTTCAATCAAACGGAAGTCAACCGCGGGCTGCCCATGCCCATGCTCTTGAAATACTTTACAAAGAGTGGGCTTCAATGGCAAATTCGGGAAGACGTTCGCAAATCGATCGAGTTTCGAGAAGTCAATTTGATCGAAGCTTGGCCATCGACTTTGCCAACCATGGATATCGTGTTTCTGCGAAATGTGCTGATCTACTTTTCGCCGGAAACCAAGGCCGCAATTCTCAACAAAGCCCATCGTATCCTGCGTTCAGATGGATGCCTTTTCCTAGGAGGGGCTGAAACCACCATGAATTTGGATACCAAGTTCGTGAGATCACCGGTTGGAAAAACGACCTGCTATCGACCAGGATGAGTGTCGCCTTTCGCTCCGCGAAAGTTGCGTTTTCATTTCTTTCGCGGAGCGAAAGACGACAATAAAAGATCGAACGATGCTTAGCAACGGTTTTCCCTGGGTGCGGAGAAAACCGACGCTAACGACTTACGGCAATTGTCGTAAAGTGAGTGCCATTTGGCAAACGACGCCAGCATGCGAATTTGCAAATCAATTAATTATCCGGAGACGACAATGATTTCGAATGAAGATATTTTTACGATCGTACAGAACATTCTTTCAACCATGTTAGAACTGGAGGCAGTTCTTGGCGAGCTATCTCCATCGGTAAAGCGATCGGATCAGGTCACCGGCTGCATTCAAATCAGTGGTCAGTGGCAAGGCGCGGTCGTGATTCAAAGCTCCGAAGATTTAGCGAGAGTATTTGCTGGACGGCTCTTCCAAGAAAACGGTGACAAACTTACCGAAGCTGACTTGCGCGATGCGTTTGCCGAAATGACGAATATGATCGGTGGGAACATTAAAGGACAGGTGCCTTGTCCGTCGTTTCTCTCTATCCCATCTGTCACCACAGGCCAGGATTTTGACTTCCATCTTTCAAGTGCGACTACCATCCGCGATCTGGCGATTGAGTGCCACGGAGAGAGACTTCGGATCATGATGTTCGAAGAGGATCGGTCGCAATCGAACCGATTTGCGGGAATCTCAAAAAAGTGATCCTTTACCCCGAGTCGCCTTTGGAGTGCTCCGATTCGTCGGAGCTTTAAGATCATGCTGCGTATAACCTGCCAACTTGCATCTACCGAAAGGCTACCGCACCGGTTAGCGATCGCCTCTGGACCGCAAAGATACAATTCACGCGGTTAGCTGTGCCGTCTTAAAGCTGGGATGAATCCCAGCACTCCAAATTTGTACTCGCATCCGAAACGGCGCCAACCCAATCGGAAAATACGTTACACGCGGTTTTGTCCCAAGCTTCCGCATCCCTTCAATACCATTTCCATGGATTCATTTGAAGCAACGGGTACAACGGTTCGGACGTAGTCGATGAAGGATATGAATTTGATTTCCATCGGGTCTGGATGGAATGGATCTGCTCATCCCCCAATCCTGGAGTGAGGAACCGATGCGAACGATCAGATCGATGATCCTAATAATTTGCGTCCTTTACGCCCCAAGCACCTTCGGGCAGGAAAACGCGCGCAATTTGAGCTCCAATACCGACGGAATGTGGGGATTTCAAACTCCGAGTCCATACAAGATCTTGCCCAGGCCTGTGACCCACTCAAACAAGGGGCAACCGAATGCGAGCCTGCCGGCGGCAAGCAACATGGAATCTAAGCCAATGCAGCCCTACGCCTATGGTTGGTTTGGCACGAAATCGTCGCCCCAATGGTCTCGCCAGTTCGGGCATCAAAAAGCATACACCCAGTGGACGCTTCGGTAGAACGCGAAGGATCGTGGTTGTTGGTGCGATGCGTAACGAGACCGGAAATTGGCTCGTGGGGACGTGATTTGACCTGAGCGAGGGCCTCGCTCAGTTACATAAATCAAGCGAATAATTGAATTGCCTGGGGATCGCGGTGCTATCGCCAACATTCATGCTTGGCTTGGCATGCAACCTGCACTACATTATTAGCTCTGCCATCCGAGAATTTTTGGCAGATCACTAATCGCTAATCGAGAGGAATTGACTATGGCCGCAGAATTTACAACCGAAGGTTTTGATGCTGACGTTTTGGGAGCCGCCACCCCGGTTCTCGTCGACTTTTGGGCAACGTGGTGCGGTCCATGCCGGCAAATCGCTCCTGTCATCGATGAACTTGCCATCAAGTATCAAGGAAGTGTCGTCGTCGGCAAAGTCAACGTTGAAGAGCAACCAGACCTAGCCCAAAAATACGGAATCAACGCAATTCCAACCTTGTTGCTATTCAAAGGTGGCGAAGTTGTCGAGCGATTCCAGGGCGTACCACCTCGCAGTAAACTCGAAGCGGCATTGGATTCCGCCAAGGCGTAGCTTAGTGTAGCACGGCACTCCGTGCCGTGATTCGGCACCTTGAGACAGTGTAGCACGGCACTCCGTGCAATGATTTTTGATTTTTTTCGTTGTCGCCATTAGCGTCGCATTGGTTCGATCTTAGGCGAGCGGCAGATTGCCGTATCCCAACCCGAAGCGTAAGCGAGGGACAATTTCGCCGGTCCCTCACTTACGTATCGGGTTATGATTGGTAGGTTTCACATCGCCGCTCACTAGAGCGACGATGGCGTATCTCTGCCGAGCACAAATCTAAGGTGTATCTGAGTTCATTCTCGACACGGAGTGTCGAGCTACACTGTGTCGAGCTACACTTAACGTGGTCGGGTTGCGTTCTTGTTTCCGGCTGGGTCAGGCTGTTGGGCTTTCCTGGCACTCGGTTGGTTCGTTGTCGCAGGTGGCTTGGCTTGGGTTGTCGGGGCTGCAGGCTTGCTGGCAGGTGGCTTAGACGCCTGTTGAGGCGGGGCTTTTGTGGCAAGCAAATCCTCTAAAGCTTGTTCCATATCCTTGCTGAAGTGGGAAGTCCTTTTTGCAACCTTGCCATCGCCATCGATCAAGATGGTGACCGGCACGCTGAGTACACCTAGCCCCACAGCCAAGTCGCTCTCAAAGCCACCTTGTTCCTGAACATGTGGCCACGGAAACGACTTGTTGCTAGCCAAGAACTCTGTAGCCACCTTTGGTTCGGTGTCTAAGTTGACGCCAATGATTTGCAAATTTTGTCGTGCGTATTTGGCTTGTAGCTTGCGGAGTTCGGCCATGTCTTCTTTGCAAGGACCACACCACGACGCCCAATAGTGGACCAAGATTGGGCTCTTTGCCATCGTTTTTGTATCGATTTGTTTGCCCTCCAGAGTCTTGCCGGCCAATCGGAATTGACGCCCCTCCAGGCTTAGCCTCGCAATCGCCCCGGCTGCCTTTTTGCCTTGAATGGTTTGCGAAAACTTCGATGCAACGCGGCTGTACCACTTTTCCGCTTCCGCTTCACCACCTGCAAGTTCATGGTTCAATCCGATTTGAATCATAGCGTCGGCTGCGTCGCTGCTCTCCGGATAGTCTCGGGCAAACTCCTCGAGGTTTTCCATGTACTCCACTTGGAGTTTCGCGAAATCGACTTTGTCCCCCACGCTTTTCAACGTGTAATCGGTGCTTATCAGTCGATAGGCGACATATGGGACCAGCTCTTTGCCATTGGGCATGTTGCCAAGTTGAGATTCCAGCTGACGCAGCTTGGAGACCCCCTCGGGGTATTCTCCTGATTGCGCCGCAGAACTAACGGAGTCAGCAAACTGCTTTACCCAAAGTTCCATCTGGTCAGTTCCTTTGTTTGCGACGACCAGTTTTTGCAAGACTTTTGCTTTGTCGTCGTGCAACTGGCTTCGTTCGCCTGTTTCGTCCTTAAGTGCGGCATCGATCCTTTCGAGCTCAGTCAGAAGCCGTTGGACTTCTTGCGATAACCCACTTTCGGATGGGGAGTTTCCGACGCGGTTGCTGGCGGAAGCAGGGAAGAATAACCCGCTGTCAGCCAATACGGAGTCGCTGCTAATAGTGCGCGGTAGGTCAGCCAATCGCCATGCGTTTCCGATTTGAACAAGGGTTCCGACCATCAGTTGTTGGCTGGTCCCGTCGTTGTCGACGATTGCAATGACATTTTCGTACGCGACAATATCTTGAGATGCACCTTCAGTACCCGCCGGTACGATTCCGGGTTTGTCGGCAGCGAAATGAGCCCATTTGGTGCTGACGCTGATCATCTTTTGGCTCTTGGCAAACTCAGCAAAGCCTTTCTTTGCGTTGTCCAGTCGGGTAGTCAACTGGTCCCCTTTGTCCTCACCTAGTCCGAGCATTTTTAGCTCGGCATCTGAAACCAAAAGCCTTCGGAATCGTTCATCGTCTCGCAGCTTAATGGCTTCGACGATTTCCATCGTCACTTCTTCAGCCGAAATGACTTTCCATTGCTCGATCTTACCGTCTTCGTTTTTATCGATTCCCCAACGCGTGCCGGCAGTCCCAAGCCAACGGTACTGATCGGCGGCACCGTTGAAATCGCTGTCGATGTCGCGATAGACTTCGATTCCGTCTTTATAGTAACACCACTGATCGACTTGGCGATCATTATTGCTGTCGGCGAAACGGCGAAGCGGTTGACCGTCAGGGCTGTAGATCACGAGCCCTTCAAAGCCATTTCGCGTTTCGTACTTGCTAGTGCACGCATCGATGTCCTTTTCGGCTACTTTGTCGTACGCCACATTGCTTTGACGCGGGGAATAGCCCAGGGCTTTGACGACTTGCGGATCGCGATCAGCAGCAAAGCTGGTGGAAAGACAGAGAGTGCCTACCATGCTCGCCGAGGATACCCATCGAACGCTTGAAGCAATCCATCGTACCAATTGCGCTTTGCTGATTTGACTCATTCACCTAGCTCCTTTTGCGTTCGATATTGGGGCGCCGATACCTTACTCGACAACACCTTGACTATGTGTATCGTCCGATCAATCGTTACACTTTGCGCAAGTCTAACAAAAGGACCGGTCATTTTTCTAGATTGTTTCAGAACCAAGTTCGCGTGATTTTACCAAACCCCGCCACTTCCACATTTTCTCATTTACCCAGTCCGTCGGCCATTCTCCGTCGTTCGAATCCGAGGCGAGAATTGCGATCGCGCCGGTTGGCATGGAAACAGGCTTCCCACTAAGCTTGCTAGCTAACACTTCCATGCCAGGATTGTGCCCTAGGACCATCACGCATTGGCACGAATCATGTGTGTTCGCTCCATCTTTTGCGATTGCGAGAATGGTGGTGTCGGAGGCCAGATACAATCGGTCGTCGAGAAGCACATGGGGCAGCACAAGCTTTGGATTTTCCGCTTGGAGCAAGGTCCACTGCTGCGTTAATAGTTCGAGCGTCTGTTGAGTTCGAATGGCTGTGCTACAGAGTACTAGATCTGGAAGATGATGATGCGTGATAATCCAGTTTGCAAGCAAGGGAGCGGCCGCTCGCCCTCGAGCATTGAGGGGCCGGTCTTTGTCGCCGAGACTTGGGTCGTTCCAGTCGCTCTTTGCATGACGCATGAGGAGTAGATGTCGCGTCATGTGGTGGACCTTGAAATGTGGACAGCCGTCGCCTGCGCCTCGGCGTCAAATGATTGAGATCGTTGTCTACCTGCCGAATCTTTATTGGGGAGAGCGAGGCTCCTGCCGAGCTTGGCGTTGGTTCGGCAGGAGCCTCGCCCTCCCGGTAAACGCATACCCGCCGCTCGCCCAAACACTAACGTCCGAAAAATGGCTGGTTTGGTTGGCCGGCTTGAGGATTATAGTAGCCGGGATTCGGTTGGCCAGGCTGTAAGACTGGGTAATTCGGCGGTTGGCCTTGGACGAATGTGCCAGGGGGTGGGCCGTAGCCAGGTTGCATTCCGTTTGCGGAAAGCGGTACGCCAACGGGTGGGCTGGGCTGAATCGGTTGGCCTGGTTGCCCTGTGTACGGATACGCTTGATAGGGTTGCTGGTATTGCTGCGGATAAGGATTGTACGGATTTCGATTGGCACATCCAGAAATCCACGCCACGGCGATGGAAGTGGCCAAAACCATAAGTAATCTTTGAATCCTCACGATTGCCACCTCATTGCAACTACTTCTTGTCCAAACCTACGCGCGGTCGATGGTCGCAGAATTCTCAGCATGGTGTCTACGGCAATTTCCATTGGATGAAAAAACCGGTAGATTGCTCGCATTCTCGATTGCTCCGCTCCCTTTTGCACCAGCCAATCTCATGACACAGAATGCTCTCTGGGCCGTTTCTCCTATCGATGGTCGCTATTCCCAACAAACGTCAGAACTTGGCCCTTACTTTTCCGAAGCAGCCCTGATTCGGTATCGACTTCGGGTTGAAGCAGAATACTTCATTGCACTTTGTGAGTTGCCTTTGGGGCAATTGAAAGGAGTTTCGCCGGCATTTTTTCCGAAGCTTCGCGGCAGGCTCTTTGAAGTCTTTACGGAGGCTGACGCATTGAGCATCAAGGAAATCGAACGCACAACCAACCACGATGTCAAAGCGGTGGAGTACTTCATGAAAAGCAAACTCGACGAAATCGGCTTGGCGGAAGTGAAGGAGTTCGTGCACTTCGGGCTTACATCGCAGGATATCAACAACACCGCCACGCCACTTCTTCTAAAAGAAGCTCATTTTGCCGTTCTGCTGCCGGCTTTGAACCAGGTGACTGAAAAACTGAGTGCCATGGCAGTCGAGTGGGAGGCTGTCCCGATGCTGGCTCGAACGCACGGGCAACCGGCCTCACCGACCCGGCTTGGTAAGGAAATCCGCGTCTTTGTCGAGCGCATTGAGCAGCAGCAGCGGCTGCTTGAGCAAATTCCGTTCTCGGCCAAGTTCGGTGGTGCAACCGGCAATTTCAATGCTCATCATGTGGCTTATCCGGAGCATGACTGGAATGCCTTTGGGAATCGATTTGTTGCCTCCCTTGGGCTTCAACGCTCCAGTCCAACGACCCAGATCGAGCACTACGATAACTTGGCCGCCTATTTCGATGGCCTGAAGCGCATCAATACGATACTGATCGATCTTTGCAGGGATTTTTGGACGTACATCTCAATGAGTTACTTCCGGCAACGGATCAAGGCAGGCGAAGTTGGCTCGTCGGCCATGCCACACAAAGTCAATCCGATCGACTTTGAAAACGCAGAGGGCAATTTGGGCATTGCGAACGCGCTATTCGAACATCTCAGCGCAAAGCTTCCGATCTCGCGGTTGCAACGGGATTTGACCGATTCAACGGTCTTGAGAAATATCGGCGTGCCAATCGCGCACACACTGATCGCATGTAAATCAACACTGAAAGGTTTGAACAAAGTACTGCTCAATGAAGCGGCGATTCATGCCGATCTCGAGGCCAATTGGGCGGTTGTGGCCGAGGCGATTCAGACCATTTTGCGCCGCGAGGGGTACCCGGAGCCTTATGAGGCGCTAAAAGGCTTGACACGGACGAACGAGGCCATCGACGGGACCACGATCTCGCAGTTCATTCAGTCGCTCAACGTCTCGGACGCGATTAAAGCGGAACTGGCCAGGATAACGCCGTTTAACTATACGGGGATATAATTTGGAGTGCTCCGATTCATCGGAGCTTTTAGAACATCCTGCGTACGACCTGCCAACGCGCATCTACCGAAGAACAACATGCGAACCCTTGCTGGTTGGCGATCGTGTTTCGGGTCGCGACGAGACAGTTCCAGCAATTAGCCGTGCGGTCTTAAAGCTGGGATGAATCCCAGCACTCCAAATTTCCTAACGATTCGGAGCTTATAGAACATCCTGCGTACGACCTGCCAGCACGCATCTACCGAAGAACAACATGCGAACCCTTGCTGGTTGGCGATCGTGTTTCGGGTCGCGATGAGACAGTTCCCGCAATTAGCCGTGCGGTCTTAAAGCTGGGATGAATCCCAGCACTCCAAATTTCCTCAATGAATCGGAGCTTTTAGAACATCCTGCGTACGACCTGCCATCGCGCATCTATCGAAGAACAACATGCGAACCCTTGCTGGTTGGCGATCGTGTTTCGGGCCGCGACGAGACAGGTCCAGCAATTTGCCGTGTGGTCTTAAAGCTGGGATGAATCCCAGCACTCCAAATTTCCTAACGATTCGGAGCTTATAGAACATCCTGCGTACGACCTGCCAGCACGTATCTACCGAAGAACAACATGCGAACCCTTGCTGGTTGGCGATCGTGTTTCGGGTCGCGACGAGACAGTTCCAGCAATTAGCCGTGTGGTCTTAAAGCTGGGATGAATCCCAGCACTCCAAATTACATTCCGCGGTTGATCGTCCAGGTCGTGCCTTCTTTGCCATCTTGCAACGCGATGCCAATCTGGGTCAGTCCGTTTCGAACCGAATCGGACATAGCGAAATCACGCTTTACTCGTGCTTCTGCCCGCACTTGAATCAAGAGTTGCATTAAGCCGTCCAGGACCTCCATTGTCCCGTCGGTGTTGTTCGACTGCTTGGGTGGCTTGATGAAGATGCCGAGAATGGCTCCCAGCTCCTTGAGAATGCTCATTCCGCTGACCAGCAACGCGATGTTCTCCGGGGTCCGTTTGGCGGCCTCCTCAAGCTGTTCACCGTCGATGAACCGATTCATCGATCTGGCGATTTCAAACAAATCGCCAGTCGCTCCACCGGTATTAAAATCGTCGTCCATCTTGGTCACAAACGACTCACGCAATCGAACGACTTCCAAGATCGCTTCGTTCTTGGTGGTGGGGGCCTTAAACGTGTCGCGATGTTGGTTGTAGGGCAATTGGCTTGCATCGTAGAACGAGAGCCCCGAAAGGCGTTCAAAACGTTGTATTAACCGATAAAAAGTCTCTAATGATGCGCCTGCTTCGGCCAGTGGTTCTTCGCCAAAGAGGGTCGTAGAACGGTAGTGCGAACGCAACAGGAAGAATCGAATGCGTTCGCCCGTATGGCGTTCGATCAGTTGAGCCAATCCGCCCGCGCCCTTGCTGCGGGAAATCTTGGTACTCGCAGTGTCGGCCGGCTCGGCTGGTGTGACAGCAACGGTTGTATTCGCTGGAGCCTCAGTCCGGTCGTTTTTGCCGCCGACTTTTCCTTTGGCGTCAGCCGCTTGCATGAGTCCATTGTGGAGCCAATAGGTGACCATGGGTTGCCCGTGGCAGCAGCGGCTTTGAGCTAGTTCATTCTCGTGATGGGGAAATACGAGGTCCAGACCGCCTCCGTGGATGTCGAAAGTCTTGCCCAAGATGCGGCGGCTCATGGCGGAGCATTCGATGTGCCAGCCTGGCCGGCCTAGTCCCCAAGGGCTTTCCCAACTCGGCTCGTCCGGCTTGGCCGACTTCCACAAGGCAAAATCGCCCGGCGAACGCTTGCGCGAAGCGGCGTCGCCACCGTCCCCTTGTTGGGAATCGGCTGAGCGATTGCTCAAGCGTCCGTAATCGTTGTCCTTCAGAACATCAAAATACACGTCGCCGCCACTCACGTAGGCGAAATCGAGCTCGATCAGTTCCTGGACGAATTTGATGATTTCGTCCATGTTGTCGGTCGCCCTGGGCAAATGATCGATTTGATCGACGCCGAGCGACTGCAAGTTGGCCAGGTAATCGGCGGTCATGGCGGTCGCGAGCTGGAACATGGAAATTCCTTTCTCGCGTGACCGATTGATCAGTTTGTCGTCAACGTCCGTAATGTTGACCACCCAAGTCACTTCGTAGCCGCAATAGGCTAAAAATCGCTTGATGGTGTCGAAAATGACCGGGCCTACCATGTGTCCGATATGGGCTTCTGCGTAGACGGTTGGTCCGCAAAGGTACATGCCGACTTTGCCAGGCTGCAATGTTTGAAACGGCTCTTTGTTTTTGGAGAGGGTGTTGTAGATTCGGATCGTGTTGGTAGTCACGGTGGCGCAGGCAATTAAGGTCAAGAGGAAGGGACAAAAGGGCTCACTAAGTCTAGCAAATCCACAGCAATCCGGGATGGTATGCCCAGGCCATTGCAAAGTACAGGTCATTTTCGCCCAAATCACGCATCGGAATCATTGCGAACTCGAGCGGCACGTCGGGTTATCCCAACCCGAAGCGTAAGCGAGGGACAAGTACGCAGGTCCCTCACTTACGTTTCGGGTTGTGATTGGTAGATTTCACTTCGTCGCTCGCAAAAACAGTCTTGGGAAGTCATACTCTCCATCAATGAAAACAAATGTGTCGAAACGGTACTTTCACGCCTCGCATTGAACCACCGAAACCATGTCGCAATTTGATCCAAAGAACCCACAAAATCCCTATGCCGGTTCGGTTAACGCCAACACTCCGATCGGCAACCCGCCCCCACCTGGGGCGGCAACCGAAGGGGACGCAACCGGCGGAATCATCCCGTACAAAAACCCGAAAGCGTTGATCGCTTATTATTTGGGGATCTTAAGTGGGCTGCCTCTCATTGGTTTCCCGCTTGGGATTGCAGCCTTTGTCCTAGGCATCATGGGGCTAAGGGAGCGCAATCGAAACCCCGTGATCAAGGGAAGCGTTCATGCAGGCATCGGGATCGGCTGTGGCTTGCTGTTCACCTTGATTTGGGGTGCCTCAATATTGATGATCCTGATTGCGGTCATTGGCGGCATTGCGAATAGGCGATAGTCGTACATGATTGGCGAAGCATCGTTAACACCGGTCAGTGTATTTCTTTGAGGGTGGGATCGATTTAGCATTCGGAGGGGACCGTCATGCCAGCTTGGCTTGGCTTTTTTGAAGATATTCCTCGAGCGACTGATCTTCTGGAATAACCCTGCTGGCACACGGTGAATTTGCCAATTGGCTCAATAGTTCTTCACGGGAAAGACCGTCAAGGATCGTTTTCTTTTGGTTATTCGTTTTGATAAGAAGTGGCTTATCGCTTTTAATGTGCATGTTTTGGCCAAATATTTATTGTTGTTGAGAATCCAACGTAGTCGCTGGGTAAACCTGCGGGATTCACGGTGCCTCGCTGCTTGCATGGTGTGCGTTATTCTATTCTATTGGTTCTGCACTTACCGCACCACTCTTTTCTTCATCGACGAGGTCCATGCATGCGCTCCAAATTCCCTCTCTTTCGCACGCTCACGGCCACAGGGCTTTTATTGGCCGGTTCCGGCGTCGTTCTCTTTTCCCAACCTCCGCGTGGAGGCGGCCCTCCAGGTGGCAACGTCAATGATCCGTACGTAGGCATTTTGACTTCTAAAGGTGCCGAACCAGGACTGTTTCAAATCAAGTCGACTGGTGTCTCAACGGAACCAATCCGAAAATCTGCCATAGCATTTTTGGCGAGCCTCACCGAAGAACAACGTGGACGAACCGTCTATCCGGTCGACGATTCCGAATGGCGGAAATGGGATAATCGGCATTCTCCAAAACGCCAAGGGGTCGGCTTAAACGAAATGTCGGAAGAGCAACGCAAGCTCGCCTTTGAAATGCTGACCCAAAGCTTAAGTGCCAAAGGCCTAAAAAAGACGCAGGACATCATGAAGCTAAACGGCAATCTTGCCGAGTTGGCCAACAATTTCCAAGAGTATGGTGAATGGCTCTATTGGATCACGGTTATGGGGAGTCCATCGGAAAAGGAACCATGGGGTTGGCAGTTGGACGGTCATCATGCCGTCATCAACTACTTCGTGCTGGGTGACCAAGTGGTCATGAGCCCCGTGTTCATGGGCTCAGAACCGATCGAGGCCAAGGCAGGCAAATTCAAAGGAACAACCGTTCTGCAAGACGAGCAAAACAAAGGCCTGAAGCTGATTAAGGCCCTCAACGCGGAACAGCAGTCGCAAGCCATCGTGATGAACAAAAAGGATGGCAACAACAACTTATCGGAAGCTTACAAAGACAACATCGTGCTGGACTATGCCGGTATCCCTGCTTCCAAACTCGATGCGGCTCAAAAGCAACTGCTGATGGAACTGATCGAAGAATATGTCGGGAACATGCGCGATGGGCATGCCAAAGTGCGGATGTCAGAGGTTTCAGAACACATCGATCGAACGCATTTCGCTTGGATTGGCGGCACGACTGCGGAAAGTGTCTACTACTACCGCGTGCACAGTCCAGTCATCCTCATCGAGTTCGATCACCAACGTCGAGTTGCACCCTTTCGAACATCGGAGCCGACGCGGGATCATATCCATACCGTCGTTCGGACTCCAAACGGTAACGACTATGGCAAAGATATCCTGCGTCAGCATTATAAACAGCATGCGCATTGATGGGCCACTGTGGACGAGCGAGGCCCTTCGCTCGTGGAGTTTGCGCAAAACCTGAGCGAGCGCCTCGCTCAGCCACATAAAACCAAAGGGCGACCAAACGGCACGGAGTGCCGTTCTAAACTGAAAGACAAACGATGAAACGAGGCGATGCGCTTCTTGGACTGATTGGAAACACGCCCCTTATCCCTTTGTTTTTCGAAGCGGAGGGACGAACGGTTTGGGGGAAATGCGAGTTCTTGAACCCGAGTGGGAGTATCAAGGACCGATTGGCCCGAACCATTGTCTTGGACGCCGAAGATCGAGGCCTAATTCACGCTGACACGACCATCTTGGAATGCACCAGCGGCAATACTGGGATCGCGTTTGCCATGGTCGGGGCTGCCCGCGGATACCGAGTTGCCATCGTTATGTCCAAGCGGGCGAGCGGTGAACGGCGAATGATCATTAAGCACTTTGGAGCGGATTTGATTCTGTTCGATGAGCCGGGTTATCAGGCGGGGATTGAACTAACACGCCAAATGGCTGCCGAGGACAGCAATTATTTCTTACCGTGCCAATTTGAAAACCAACTCAATGCGCTGGACCATGAGCACGAGACCGGTCCGGAAATTCTCAAAGCTGCCCCCGGCCCTATCGATGTGTTTGTTACCGGTTATGGAACAGGAGGCACACTCTCCGGATGCAGTCGGTCGCTCAAGGCAGCTAGAAAGGAAACGCAAATATACGCCATGGAGCCTTCGGAGTCCGCGTTGTTGGCGGGTGAAGAGGCATGTTGCCATTGGATCGAAGGGATCGCCGGAGGCTTTGTGCCACCGCTTCTACGAGGCGTGGGAATTGACGGGACGTGCAAAGTCACCAGTCCGGAAGCGATTGAGATGACATTGCGGTTGAATCGTGAGTTTGGATTGCTAGTTGGATCGTCGTCGGGAGCCAATGTAGCCGCTGCGTTGCGTTACGCGTTGGCTTTACCCAAAGAAGCCGTTGTGGTTACGATTCTATGCGATCGTGCAGAACGCTATTTCAGCACGCGATTGTTCAACTGTTAGCGGAGTGGCTGTGATTTTTTGTGGCTGGTTGCTTGACCACGTGAGCTATCGACCACTTGGCAACCGGGTAATAATGGAACGCAACACAAAGTGTAAGCTTGCCTCATTGTCGCCTTTCGCTCCGCGAAAGTTCGCTGCGTTAACGCACTTTTGTGGAGCAAAAGGCGACAATAACCCCACGAACCAGTCACTGAACTGATCCATGTCCAACATACCTTCCACGCCCGCTTGTCCAACTTCTCCATTGCCGCCCCTCGACGAACTTCCGATCGATTCGATTTTATTCGTTTCTTTTGGAGGTCCAGAGGGAATGGAAGACGTCATGCCGTTCCTGGAGAATGTGTTGCGGGGCAAAAACGTACCTCATGAACGGATGCTTGAAGTTTCCGAGCACTACAAACAGTTTGGCGGCGTCAGCCCCATCAACGAACAGTGTCGGCAGTTGATTGCGGCCATTGAGCAAGAGTGCTCACGCCGAAAGCTGGATTTGCCGATCTATTGGGGAAATCGCAATTGGCATCCGATGTTGACCGATACACTCGGCAAAATGGCTGGCGATGGACGGAAGCGCGCGATTGCCTTTTTTACCTCGATGTTCAGTTGCTACAGCGGATGCAGACAATATCGGGAGAATATCGCAGCATCGCAAACAGCGGCCGGCGACAAGGCACCTCTAATTGAAAAGATAAGGAAGGGTTTTAACCACCCAGGGTTCATTGCCGCACAAAAGGACTGTTTGGAACAGGCATTAGCCCAACTGCCGGAAGCAGTGCGGGATGAAACGTTGGTGCTTTTTAGTGCGCACAGCATTCCCAAAGCGATGGCGGACAATTCACGCTATGAGGAGCAATTGCGAGAAGCAGCCAAGCTTGTTTGCCAGGCGGCCAACCATGGACCGTGGGAGTTGGTCTTTCAAAGCCGATCTGGTCCCCCACAGCAGCCCTGGTTGGAACCGGATGTGTGCGACCGAATCGAGCAGTTGCATGCCGAACGCGGGATCAAGCAGGTGGTGGTACAGCCTTTGGGCTTCATTTCCGACCATATGGAAGTCCTGTTCGACTTAGACCACGAAGCGGCCGAGGTTTGCAAGGAAAAGGGGATTCAGTTTGTTCGCGCGGCCACGGTGGGTATTCATCCGCGTTTTGTGGAAATGATTGTTGATTTGATTGAAGAGCGTTTGAGCTTGGATACGGAGCGTCCGTTCATTGGCGCATACGGTCCAAGTCACGATCTCTGTCCAGCCAATTGCTGTTTATATCCTCAGGTGCGACGACCGTAGGCGATGTCGCTCCGCGACTCGCGGTCCGTGTAGCTGGAATCACACATACGAATCGACTTCTAGAAACGGTTCTGAAGAAAAGGACAAGCGATCCCCGCTAGTTTGGAACGAGCGAGGACGTCCGTCGACGGAGCGACGACCGTGGGCGATGTCGCTCCGCGACTCGCGGTCCGTGTAGCCGGAATGACACATACGAATCGACTTCTAGAAACGGTTCCCAAGAAAAGGACAAGCGATCTACGCTACTAGTTCGGAACGAGCGAGGACGTCCGTCGACGGAGCGACGACCGTGGGCGACGTCGCTCCGCGACTCGCGGTCCGTGTAGCCGGAATCACACATACGACCCGACTTCTAGAAACGGTTCCCAAGAAAAGGACAAGCGATCCACGCTAGTTCGGAAAGATCGAGGACGTCAGTCGACGGAGCGACTGACCCACGGCGACGTCGCTCCGCGACTCGCGGTCAGTGTAGCCGGAACCACACATACGACCCGACTTCTAGTAAGGGTTCACAAGAACAGGACAAGCGATTCGCGCTAGTTAGGAAAGAGCGAGGACGTCAGTCGACGGAGCGACTAACCTACGGCGACGTCGCTCCGCGACTCGCGGTCAGTGTAGCCAAAATCACACATACGAACCGACTTCTAGAAATGGTTCTGAAGAAAAGGACAAGCGACTCGCGCTAGTTCGGAACGAGCGAGAACGTCCGTCGACGGAGCGACTGACCTACGGCTTCATCGGCAAGTCGCGTGGTGAAGGCAGGTTCTTACTAGCGCCTGGACCAGCGGGACTGGATTTGGGTGGACGGGTCGAAGCGTTGGCGGGTTGCAAGTTTTGAGGCAATGTGCCTTCGATACTAATTCTTTGTAGATCCATTTCGCCGGTCTTGAGTCGAATGGCGGCCGATTCCACTTGGATATCGATTGGAGGCGTGTTTATTTGTGCTTTGTTGATTCGAGCAGGCTGTTGCTGAGAACCTTCGACGCGAACCGTATCGCTGATCGCCGCGTATTTTAATGCGTTCGCAAGAACATTGACATCACCGGTTTCCGTGCTGGATTGCATTTGCACTCGGCCGCTGGCTACAATTTCCCAAGCAGCGTTGTTGGCTGCCCCTAGATTTCTGACGGGTGATTGATTCCAACTTAATCCAGACGCATCGAAAATATCGAGTTGGTCTGAAAACAATAGGCTCTGATTGCGTCCAAGTCGATCGACCGTATGAACGTTGAGTGCATCGTCCCATGAAGCAATTGGACCGATTAGAGCTTCGATCCGTTCGTAAAAAGTCGCACTCCGACGTTGCGTATTCCCCTCCATTCGACCAATGAAACTCAGATGGATACATTGCTTAACGTTTTCAGCAAATTGGTCTGCAATAGCTGGATTGGATGGGTTCGGGGTTCGGGAAAGGCCTCCGATTGGATTGTCGTTGCCAAGACGTCGACTCCATAATTCGCCCGGGCCGTGACCCAGCCAAGTCTGTGTGGCAACCATGACGTCTAGTTGAGGTAATTTCAAATGCTCAATGGATCGGCGTTTCGAATCCAAGTCGGTTTGAACAGCTTGGATATCGACGTTGTCTTCCAATCGAATCATGGCGATCTGCGATTGAGGTGATGGATTGGTATTGTTGGTATTCCGCAACGCCATGGGCTGATCCATGACTACCAGCATTTGGTTCGAACTTGCCTCGATATGCCACAGGGTCATGGGGTCGGTCTCCATCCGGCAGTTGAGTGTTACCCCACCGCCAAATCGGGCGATTCGGCCATCAAACGTCATGCGTTGGCCCCACTGCAAGCGAGGTGGCACATGCCATTTGATGTTGTTGCCGCTTTCTTTTGGAGAAGGTCGCGAAGGATTGAATCCATTGCCCGGCAACGAGTTACTGAAAGGACCCTGGACGCTAACGAGATTCGTGGTGCTGGTTGGAGTTGTCAAGCTTTTTTGGAGCGCCTCTATGGGTATTACCAATTCCCCCGGGTGATCGATCCAAAATTGACTTTGGCTTTGTTTCAATTTCAGTTCGGGCGCCACGACCCAACCGCTGCCCACTGAGACCTTGGCTGGCTGGCCAACGATCGTGATATCGCTAGTGTCGTTTTCCGTTTGACTTAATTGCAGTTGGTCTCCCGTTATGGTGAACGGCCATGGGTATTCATCAGTCAATTGGTTTTTCGTGAGCTCTAAACTGCCTTCCAAAATCAAGTCCTCGACGCGGTTTTGACTGTCGCTCCTCAATACCTTTGCCCGCAAGGTCTTCGCGGTCACGATTAGCGGCGAGGTTGGGTTCGCGGTCAATAAACCGTTTTTCACAGTTGGGTTGGATGGCGACACAGGCTGTTTCAACGGAGGTGCAGCCATTCCTGTTGAAGGCAAAAGGCTCAGAGCTCCGGGGACCTTATACTGGTTAGGAGTGGAAGCTTGACCGGTTGGCATCGCAGCCCCGCTCGTAAGCGGGTAATTGATTGTCAATGGCGATGGGGCGTTCGGCGCATTCGAGGTGTCAACCAAGGCGGATTGAGGAGTTTGAGGACTGATTGCTACAATGGGCTGCTGGTATGTAAACCAGACTTGCATCTTTTCCACTGTCGCTCGCAAGATGGGGGAATTGACATCCACCCGACCATCAGCCTCCATGCGATCCGGCAACGCCTGAGGCACCTTTCCATCTGGGTATTGGGATGCGAGTTTTGCGGCGAGTTCGGGCGACACGGGTGTCAACCAAAAGTAGAGTTGTTCCGCTCGAAACCTACCATGCGTCGTAGAGCTTATGTTCGCACTCCCTTTGATGTCCACAACATCTTTGGAAAGGTCATTGGGATCGGGACGCACGATGAGCCGTTCGCCCCAAGAAAGTTTCCAGGTGTCGTCGTTACTGTCCATTTGAGCTCTGCCGGCACCTTGAGCAAGAAGTGCGCCGAGTCGATTTTTGTTGATCGGTTCGTTCGACCGGCTAGGGTCGTCGGGCGAGTTCGCCAGGGCGTCGGCGCTTTGATATTGAACCTCGGGCGACCAGACTTGAACGGACTCGTGCCGTAAGTAGACAGGTGTCATCTCTCGTGCTGTAGCACCGGGCAGCCTGTTGCTCAAGGTGACGATTCCGTTGAGCATATCCATTTCTAAATGTTGACCCAAAGCCTCGGCTTGCATGCCTGGTGCGATGAGTTTTAGCCATCCGGAATGATCCCGGTTGTCTTTGCCTGCTGCGCCAAACGCCACCAGTCGTTCGACCGACCAATTCGAGCCGGATGTACTCGCACGAGCAGTTGGTTCTGGCGTTTGTTTTCCTTTCCAGCCAACGAACATGTTCAATTCTTCGCAGTCGAACGTATCTACTGGAAGCCCTTCGACATGGTGTTCCATGTGAACGCCTCTTTTGAGCGTCGCTTGCGACTGATGGAACTGGAATTTGAATGATCCTCCGCAATTCAATGTGGCATGGGCAGCCCGTTTCGAAATGTCAGGAATGTCTTTGCGTGGCCATAGTCCGCCAGGTTCTAGGCCGATATGCACTCGTTCAACATAAGTCAATTCGAGACTGTCGAGGCCATTGAAAGGAGACTTATTGCGTAGATTTGGCTGTTCTGCGGTCAACAGATCCTTGTCCAGAAAAATCTGTAGGTATCTGCCTTCGACGATCGAGTTGCCGAGTTGAAGTTTTATTTTTTCATTGGTCCAAATTTGCCGTTTATTGATGAACAACCCACGCGCATTGATAAGCATTCCATTGTTTTTGAAAGCATCGTCGGGCGGGGAATAGATTGTGATCTCACCGAGGAGTTGACCACTTACGACGGGAGGCAGTTCTTGGGTCCAGTCGACCGCCGTCTTGAACTCAATTTCTGCTCCTTCCTCGTTCTTGATGAGGATGGCTTGTTTTGCTGTTCCAGAATCACGTTGTGGAATCAGGATCGTTAGGGGTTTGACGAGCCAGCGAGTCTCCGACTTTTGTTCCCGTGTTTGAAAGAGAAGCGTGGCTGTATCGGTTTTGACGACACGGGGTGGCGTTTTCTTGTCTCGTTGCCAATCCCCTTCCAAAAAAAAGTCTTCCCACCAATCCTCTCGAGGTGCAAGTGTGGTTCCCTCGTATTTACGCCGCTGCTTGTTTGACTTGGGTTCCAAGAATGGAACAACGCCAACGTGATAGGCTGCAAAGGCCACCAGGAGAGGAACCAAGACTCGGAAATAGTCGCGGAGGTACATCATGTGAGACGATTGGGGACGAAGTCCTCCCATCGGCCTTTGGCTTTAAGTAATCGCTCGATCAATTCCCGAACGGCTCCTTTCCCACCCGCCGCGGTCATCGTCCAGCGTGCGGCTTGCTTCACTTCCGCGGCTCCATCGGCAACCGTTGCACTCAATCCAACCTCGTACATGACGGACAAATCGGGCAGGTCATCACCGATGTAGCAAACTTCGCTCATTTCGAGGCCTGCTTGTTGGACCATCTCGCGAGCGGCTGGTAATTTCTCAGCGAATCCCTGACGTACCAGAGTGATACCCAGTTCGGCGGCCCGAAGTTTGACAATTTGCGAATTGCGGGCAGTAAGCAACCCAAATTGGAAGCCGGCTTTTCGCCATACTTTGATGGCATGTCCGTCGCGGACATGGAACGATTTGCTTTCCACACCGGCATTATCGATAGTGATCGAACCGTCGGTCAAAACGCCGTCGACGTCCGATAAAATCAGTTTGATTGGTTTTGCAATTTCAGTATCGCGCGGCGCCATGAATAAACCATCTCTTTAGGTGTTTGGGCCAAATAAACGCAGGGTCGATGGTCCATCGTTCCAATCGACTGGATCTTTCTCCTCGTCATCCAATTCGGACGTGGATTCGCTCGGTTGTCTTTGCAGATCACGGGCCGCTTCATATTCTAGGCCAAGCACGTCTGTGATATCGATCATTCCTAAAGGCTTGTCATTTGCATCCACAACCGGCAATTCACTAATTTTGTGTTGCACCATGATATCGATAGCATCCATCAATTTCGCCCCGGATTGAACGGCCGAAAACGTTCGTGTCATCAAATTTGAAATGACCATATCCAAATCACCTTCACGGCGTTGTTCCAGCAATCTCGCCAAATCGCTGTCGGTAAAGATCCCCTCAAGCTTCCCTTCTGCGCTGACAAGCATGACCGCTCCCGTGCGGCGGCCCGGGCGCGATACGTCGACCAACATTTTCCGAATCGTGGTTTGTGACGAGGCTAATCGACAGTCGAGAACTGGACGCATGACTTCGTTGACGATCGCCAGTTTTCGCCCCAGCGATCCACCTGGATGCAATTCGGCGAAGTCTTGGACTCGAAAGTCTCTCGCTTCGCTAACCACCAACGCCAACGCGTCTCCAATAGCCAGCATCGTGGTTGTGCTCGTACTGGGTGCCAAGTTGTGCTGACAAGCTTCGCGACACGGGGGTAAAACCAAAACGATATCGGCAACCCGAGCTAAAGGGCTATTGGCTCCGCTGGTAATCGCGATCAGACCAGCCGATCTGCGAACCATGAACGGCAGTATGCGCACAATTTCTTCGGTTGCTCCACTGTTGGAAAGCATCAACACGACGTCGGATGGTCCAATACGTCCAAGGTCACCATGCACCGCTTCGGCCGGATGAAGAAAGTGTGCGCGCGTACCCGTCGACGCAAAAGTAGCGGCAATCTTCTTGCCGATAATTCCTGCTTTGCCGATCCCGCAAACGATTAGACTGCCACGCATGCTCAAAAGCTTATCGACCGCGACCAAAAAGTCCTCGTCGAGCGACTCCGCAAGGGATTGGATAGATTGAGCTGCTTGTTGAAGTATTTCTGCACCGCGTGCGAGTCTTTTTCGCTTTGCGGTCGCACTAGCACCGTTGCGACGGGCTGGTAATCGCATGTTCATGGCCGTCCCTGGCTACCTAACTTTGAATCGATTGAGCGGAAAGCTTTGAGAGTAGCATAATGCGCGGTTGAAGGACAACACCGAAGCCAAGCATTGCTAGCAATGCTATCCATCGAGGCCGTCTGGTTTTGGGGCCAACAGCACGATCTCGAATCGATCTCGAATATCCGGCCAAAAGGCAATTTTTCCCAGCACGCGAATTTGCCAAGTAAAGGCGTTGTTCGAGGATTTGAAGGAATGCATGGTAGCAAGCGGAATGGACACCAATTCAAAACCTTGAGCGATGGCCTCTGGGGCTGGGCTGTCAACAATCTTTTGGCGAAAGAACGGTTTTTCTTCGGTTCTCGTACTGGTGCCTTGTCGGTACGAAACTTTCTCGATCCCTTCAAGCACGATTTCAAGGTGTTTGATTTTTTTTGCGTCACCCCGAAACATCCAACTGAGTTCAAACTCGCTGCCGGGATACAGATCGCGTTGACTGCACGCGAGGATGGGGCGGGGATTGAAGATTTGCAATGTGGAATAAAATGCAAAAACCATGAGTGCAATTCCGACGAGGAAGAATACGGAAAGAATCACCATCGGAAACCAGTTTTTGTTCTGCACTATTGCCAATCCAATAAGTACAACTATTCCGGTCCAACAAATCCCCGCAATCCATAAGCCGACGGCCACCGCCACGCGGGATTCGGCCGCCTGAATTACCAATGGTTCATCAGGCTCACCGGATTCGATTGGGCAAGTTCCGTCGGCCATCGCTAGCTTCAGGTTTTTCTCGGACATCGTTGCTGTTCCTTTCATAAGTGTCATCATAAAGCTGGCGAAGTGTCCTAACCACATGATCGCGCCAATTCCTACCGCAATCATGTAGTTGCGGAGCGTCGATCCGACCGCCGGGTTGAGTTTGCGCGTTAGCACGGCTTCGCTGGGAGATAATGGGGAAACCAGGCATTCGTAGCTACCATTTGCCTGGAATGCACCAGCGGCCTGCGTCGCACTATTCTTATCGGTTGTCCCCTTGGCGCCGAACCAGAAGCGTTCGGACGAATATTCTCTTCCGCCACGCTGATATACATATTTCACAGTTGGAGTGTACACGCGGGGATTGGTCGTAAGTGGTGTTTCTTCGACGGTTATTTTGGTCACAGTGCATGCAACGGAATCCCAGGATTCTGACTTCTGAAATTGCTGGTATTGCTGAAGCCATAGAGTGTAGACGCCGTAGAGTCCGACAATCAGCAGTACATTGGCGATCAAGAAACCTATGGCAGTAGAAACAGCGGATCCGTTGCTTTTATTCCTGGACATGTTCCGTTTTCCCGTTCATTCGTTTGTGCTTTGGCGATGGTTTGCTGTAAACTGGAGCGAACCTTCTGCTTCGTCTGGCATTTGCGAATGGAGCATTCCCGCCTGCAATTTACCAACGCTTTTATCCTACCCTATTTTCTTATGAGATTACCCCCCCTTGTTCTGACGGTCATCCTTGCGATGAGCCCGCTGCTAATTGCCGGTAAGCCTGAAGGAATTCGGATTTTCCCGGACGCGATCGACCTGACGAATGAGAACAGTACGCAAATGGTGACAGTTCAATCCGTGCTCAGCGATGGGACGATTGGGGCTGCCATCAGGACGAAGCCCGAGTTGCGATTTCTTGACCCATCGCTGGTGACCGTGGAGTATACGGACAAGGGGTTTTATAAGTTGACGGCAAAGAAATCCGGAACCACCAAGCTTAGTATCGAATGCAAACTGAAAGACGGTTCGACGGCTAGTGCAACGGCGGCAATCGTTTGCCGCGATGTTGAGAAGTCGCGTGACATCGAGTTCAGCAATCATATCCAATCGGTTTTAGCCCGAAATAATTGCAATATGGGGGCATGCCATGGTGCACTAGCGGGCAAAGGCGGTTTTAAGTTGTCTTTGCGAGGTTACGATCCTGTGGCGGATCACTTCAACATCGCTAGGCAAGATGGAGGGCGGCGAATTGAGATGGCTTCTCCAGCGATTTCGCTCTTCATTGCGAAACCGAGTGGAGCGATCGAGCACAAAGGTGGCTTGAGGTTACCGGCAGACTCCGATGATTACACTATGTTTGCAAAATGGATTGCGAATGGGGCCGTCGGTCCAAAATCGACGGATCCCAAATTGGATCACCTAGAGATTTTGCCTGCCGCAGTACGATTAGAACGAGGTAATATTCAACCCTTCGCAGTCCGAGCACACTATAGCAATGGCCGTATCGAAGATGTCACGCGTTGGGCTAAGTTCACTTCCACCGACGAATCCGTGGCAATCGTCGACGAGCATGGTCTCGCTAAGGTGCTTGGGCCGGGGGAAGGGGCCGTTAACGCTTGGTTTGCAAGTCGGATTGTTACCTCTCGCCTCAGTGTCCCTTTTTCAAGCAAAGAAGGCTTGGACACCAGGACTGCTCGCGCCAATTTCATTGACGATCATGTAGCGAAGCAGCTTGCAAATTTGGGCTTGGATGCCTCGGGCAAATCGTCCGACAGTGAGTTTTTTCGCAGGTCAGCGTTGGATGCTACGGGCACGTTGCCCACCGAAGAACAGGTCATCGCGTTTTTGCAGGATACGTCGATCGATAAGCGAATTCGATGGATCGATTCGCTATTGGAGAGCCCTGAATACGTGGACTATTGGACGTATCGTTGGTCTGATTTGCTGATGCTCAATAGCAATCTGCTGCGAGCTGATGGCATCAAGGCTTACTACCAATGGATTCGAGGCCACGTCCAAAGGAACACTCCGTGGGATCAATTGGCGCGGGAGATTTTGACGGCCCGCGGTGATGCGATCGAGAATGGCGCGACTAATTTTTATGCCATCAATCAGGATCCGGAGAGCATGACCGAAAACGCTTGCCAAGCGTTTTTGGGTCTTTCGATCGGCTGTGCAAAGTGCCACAACCATCCGCTCGAAAAATGGACGAACGATCAGTACTACGCTATGGCCAATCTGTTCGCAAGAGTCCGCGCCAAGGGTTGGGGGGGCGAAACGCGAGACGGGGACTCCGCCCGAACCCTAATGGTTTTGGACCGGGGCGATTTGATCCAGCCATTGCGAGGCAAACCCCAAGCGCCCGCGCCCTTAGACGCAAAGCCGCTGGATATTCACTCAACAGAAGACCGGAGAGAGTATTTAGCCCAATGGCTAATATCGCCAGACAATCCTTACTTCACACGGGCCATCGTAAACCGGGTATGGGCCGCCTACTTTGGGATCGGAATTGTCAATGCGGTGGATGACCTACGAGCGAGCAATCCGGCCAGTAACCCAGCCCTGATGCAAGCTCTTGGCGAACATTTGGTCTCGCATCAATTTGACCTGAAGGAACTGATGCGAGTCATCCTGAATTCGGATACCTATCAGCGGAGCAGCAAAACAACGGACCTCAATAAAGACGATAAAAAGTTTTTTTCGCACTACTATCCTCGCCGTTTGATGGCGGAAGTGATCCACGATGCAATCGTCTCGGTTTCGACCGTGCCGACTGTTTTCAATAAAGTCTCGTTCCTAGGGGGCGACAAACGGGACACCAAGTTTTATAGCAAAGGGACGCGTGCGATTCAGTTGTATGACTCGAGCGTGGACAATAGTTTTCTTAGAACTTTCGGTCGCAATCAACGCCGCATCACTTGCGAATGCGAACGAAGCGACGAGCCTAGTGTGACCCAGGTCCTCAACCTCAACAACGGGGACACGCTCAACGCCAAGCTCGCACAGAAAGGGAGCGTGGTCGATCAGCTCCTGGAAACCTACAAGGTTGACTACTCGGCAGTCGTCAAGACGGCATACTTGAGGTGCTTGTCAAGGTTGCCGAGTGATTCAGAGTCTGCCTCGCTCGTGAAAGAACTGAACGACGCGACGGAGGAAGAGCGGCGCACCGTGGTCGAGGATCTGCTGTGGAGTCTGATGACATCGCGTGAGTTTTTGTTCAATCATTAAGCAAGAAACAAATTGCGGCTGCCGAGATCACGTAAGTCCGCATTGTTTTAATTCTTAGGAAAAGTCAACGTAAGTCACCCTCCCTCAGCGGGAGCGTGACTAAACCGGACGCTCGGCACCGAGCGGCACCGAGGGAGGGTGAATGAACTGGGCAATCAACTCGGAGATAGACTGCTAGGCGCCAATGCCGTGGGCTGCTTTGTAGAGATTCCAGGTAAGGTGGATTTGCCCTTGATGATGTGCTTCGTGCCATGCCAAAAGGATGGCTGATTCGGCGATGGTTCGCTGAACATTGTTTGGAAAGTCGGTTACCTTCGATAAATCGGCAGAATGCAAAAACGACTTGAATGCGTCGAAGTTCACCGCGAGTTTTTCACGAATCGCCGACAGCGTAGGCACATTGTCATCGGAGGGAGTTGAGCCTCCGGCAAAAGAGTCACAAAAGACTGGATCGTTTGGTTCGCCACCTTTCATGCGAACGTTGACATATTTGTCATGCGTTGCTGCACAGTGCATCGCCTGCCAAGCGATATGAGCTCGACCGACACCTGGCCGCCAAGCAAGAACTTTTTGTACATCTTGCCCGGATTTCTCGATGCCATCGAGCGAACCGATCAATCGATCACGAGTAAAATCAAGAACGGACAGGACAGTTTTTAGGTCAGACATGGTAACTCGGCGAATGGTGATATGGAAACGAACAGCCAAACTCCAATATGCCTTGGATTGTTTTTCCGAACAAGGGGATCTGTCGCTCCGCTCACCCCATTCCGCCGCCCCCTGGGGTTTTAATGAGGATGCTGTCGCCAGCTTGGATCGAGATCTGAACCGAACTCTCTAATCGAACACGCTGTCCGTCGCCTCGAATCAGCCAGTTTTCACCGGGTTTGCCGTCCTGTCCACCATTCAATCCAAACGGAGCCGTGTTGCGTCGGCTCGTTACCAATGACACTTCGAGTGGCTTCAGCGCCAACACTTGTCGAATGAGACCATTTCCCCCTGGATTTCCCCCTTTTCCACCGCTGCCTTTGCGAATTTCAAAGCGAACGAGCCGAACTGGATACCGTTTTTCTAGCACTTCAACGTCCGTAAGTCGCGTGTTGGTCATATGAGAATGAACTGCGTCCTGGCCTGCCGCGTCGGGGGTGGCCCCGGTTCCGCCACCGATCGTCTCGTAGTATCCAAAGCTTGAATCCCCAAACAAGAAATTGTTCATCGTCCCTTGGCTGGCTGCCGCTAGACCAAGGGCTCCTAAAAGGCAGTCTACGATGCGTTGGCTAGTCTCGACGTTTCCTCCGGCCACCGCTGGCCAGTCCTCGCGATTGCCAACGCATTTGGGATTGAGAATTCCTTCGGGGATAACCAACTCAACACATCGCATCACCCCGGAATTGAGAGGTAACGAGTCGGCAACGGCACAGCGAATGACATACATGACCGCTGCCGAAACAATGGCTGAATTCGCATTGAGATTCCCTTTGGATGTGGGGCCAGTCCCGTCGAAATCAATGCGAAGCATGGAACGGCCTTGGTAATCGACCGAGCGCTGAATCGAAACGGCAATAGGAGTGCCGTCGTCCATCTGATCGCTAAAGCAACAAGGTCCGATTGGCAACGTTTCAATCCATATTCGTGTCTTGGCTTCGGATGCTTGTTGAATGTGCTCGAGATACCGAGTGACCAATTCCAAGCCATAGAGTTCGGCCAGTTCTTGCATGGCCTGCGCGCCCCGTTGGTTCGCGGCTTGCTGGGCTGACAGGTCGGCCATGTTTTCAGGCACCGCTCTCGACGGGTGCTTGCTGTGACGAAGCAAATTCTCAATTTCCATCGATCGATCGACACCGCGATGCACCAAGTGCATGGGAGGGATGACCACTCCTTCGTCGCCAAGTCGCGTCGAGGTGGGAGCCATGGATCCCGGTGAAACGCCGCCTATTTCTGCATGATGCGCACGGCATGCCACAAAAAAGTCTGGAGGGCCGTTTTGGATCGATTGGCGAACAAACACAGGGGTGACCACCGTGATGTCGGGTAAATGCGAGCCACCTTGATAGGGATCGTTGGTCACGTAACAGTCGCCTGGCTTCATGTCTAGGAACAGACCGAGCAAGCATCGAATGGTTTGACTCATGGCTCCCAAATGAACCGGCACATGCGGCGCGTTTGCAATCAAATCACCGTTGGCAGCAAAGACCGCACAGCTAAAATCACGCCGGTCTTTGACGTTGACGCTTTGGGCCGTCTGTTCCAATACAATCCCCATTTGATCTGCGATGGCTGCAATGCGTTGCGCTAGAACCTCACGCAGGACCGGATCAACCTGCGGGGGAGCGAGGCTCATGCCGAGCTTGGCTTTGGCTCGGCGGGAGCCTCGCCCTCCCGGTAATCGCCCTCCCGGTAATCGCCCTCTCGGTAATCGCCCTCTCGGTAATCTCCCTCCCGGTAATCGCAAATCTGATGCAGGCCCAAGTTCCTGTCCAAGCGGTGAAGGTTCCGTTTCTAGCGAGCGTCGAATCGAGAGTGTTCGGTCCGAAAGGAGACGAGCAGTCCAAAAGGATGGAATCGTTGTTGTACTGCCACTGGAAACAATCAAAGCAGGGCCAGCAATAGACACACCAGGAATGAGTTGTTCGCGAAGGTATACAGGGCAAGGCAATCGCCGAACGGGTGACGCTTCGGTGATTGGGGATTCTACCGATTCAATGACTGGCAGACGATTTTCTGAAACGGAACGGAACTCACCTTTGAGGGAGACAACTTCAATGGGTTTGCTGGGGCAAGCGTAGCCATAGCGTTTTTGATGCAGTTCCGTAAATCGGACTAAGCAGTCGTTGATAAATTCATTTACCTCAATCTCGCATAGTGCCTCGACGCTGACCATGATGGCACCGTCGGTACCGACATATCGCAATTCGAGGTCGAACATGGCGATGACTTTAGGGCCAGCTATTCCTTCCCGGTTAAACTCGAGAGTGGCGGATTCCCATAGATCAGCCTGCAATTCTGATATCGTGGATCCTTCGATGTGTTCGAGGAGTTGATAGATCGGTCGGGAAAGTGAGCGTTTGATGGAGGCCATTCCCATTCCGAGGGCGCTCAGCAAGCCAGCTTGGGGCGGGTCAATTACGTGCGTCATTCCCAATAGGTCGGCAATCTCGCAAATGTGCTGTCCAGCAGCGCCGCCGAAGCCAACCAGCGCGTGCCGTCTTGGATCGGCTCCTTGGGCGATCGAGATGCTTCGTACCGCGGAAGCCATGTGTTCGTTGGCTATCCGCCGAAAGCCTTCTATAAGTTGGTCGTCGGTAAATGGTTTGTATGCATTTCCTGATGCGGCATTTAGATGCGCAAGGACCTTGTTTAGTTTTTGAGTCGAGGCATTTTTGTCGAGCGGAAACGGAAAAGTCTCGTTGTCAATGCGTCCCGAAAGGAGGTTCAAATCCGTAATGGTTAAGGGGCCACCGCGACCGTAGCACGCAGGGCCTGGATCGGCTCCGGCACTTTGCGGGCCAACGCGAAGCGATACGCCATCATACCAACAGACACTTCCGCCTCCGGCAGCCACGGTGTGAATTGCCAGTGTCGGAACCATCATTCGCAAGCCAGCTTTGATGGTTTCATGTTCCAGTTGGAGCTTGTCGTCGATTCGGCATACGTCGGTGCTGGTACCACCCATGTCGAGTCCGATGCAGCGAGCTTCGTTCATAGCGGTGGCAAGGGCTTCAATGGCTACTGCTCCGCCCGCTGGTCCAGAAAGAACGCTATCTTTACCGCGGTACAAATCGGCCGCCACAAGTCCACCACTGCTGGTCATGACTCGCATGCGCCGATTTTCATCTAAGCCAAACTCATTAGCGACTCGGGCCAAATACCCTTGTACGATCGGTGTTAGATAGGCGTCCACCAATGTTGTTTCTGATCGCAGGACGGCTTTGATTGCAGGAGAAACATGGCTGCTAATGCAAATGCAAGTGAAGCCAACTTGTTTGGCAATTTGTTCAACAATCAATTCGTGTACGGGATTGCGATACGCGTGCAATAGGCACACCGCAATGGATCGGATCCCAGTTGCGTGCAATTCTTGAAGAGTGCGTTCGGTTGAATCTGAGTCAATTGGCTTTAGTACAGATCCGTCGGCAGCTAGTCTCTCGTCGATCTCGGCGACGCAATGATGCAGTGGCGATCGTTTTCGCACCGCTAAGGCAAAGAGGTCTGGTCGTTCCTGGTATCCGATGCGTACCAGGTCCGCGAAGCCTCTGGTCGTCACCAGTGCGCACGGCTCGCCGTTGCGAGTCAGTAGCGCATTGGTGCCTCGCGTTGTTCCAAGCCGGACTTCCAAGGCGGGCAAGCTATCTGAAAGACTGCAGCCGAGCAACCATCGAGTTGCCAGAACCGGTGCCTCCAGTCCACAAGCCAACTCGTAACGAGCGCGGTTGGCTGAGTCGTTTAATAAACGTTCCTCGCCTTGCAGTCTGTCGATGGTGACCGTGCCTGCGACAGGATCAAATCCAACGCAACGCGATGTTGCAACGACGGTTCCACTCGCGTTGAGCCAACGCACCTCGGCACCAACCCAAAATCCTGCCGGGTCGGATCGTCGCGTCGGATCGACGAAGGTTGTTTCGTTGAGCCAACGCTCAGCAGAACCCTTCACCATGCCGCTGCTTAAGACTTTGGTATAGAGTCGCTGGCCGTTTGGCCGAACCAGAAAACAATCGGTGAACGTGCCGCCGACATCGCACCATACTTGATCGACATCGTGACTCACAGGTACTCGCTCCAAAGTGCATCGCTAATGAACAGGCCATCACGGCTAAGGCAAACGTTCTTGCCATCTCGAACCATCCAGCCCGCCTCCAAATGCCGTTGGATGACCGCGTCCATCGAATTGACAGTCGCGATGTCGGCTTCTGACTTCAAGGCTTCCCAGTCCACCCCAACAAGTTGTCGCATGCCGAACACAAACTTCTCGCGTATCATTTGTTCTGGGGTTAGTGGTTCGAACTCAGCGACCGGAGAACGATCCTGTTCAATGCGGCGAATGTATTCAAGCGTTCCGCGATGGTTTACGCTTCGGATGCCGCCGACATAGCGAGCGGCGCTCGGTCCAAATGCCCACCACGGCTTTCCCTGCCAGTAGTTTTGGTTGTGCCGGCATTGGTGGCCGGGCTTGCCAAAGTTGGAGATTTCATAGTGTTCCATGCCATGACTCGTAAGAGTCTCAATGGCTTCCTTGTAGAGGTCAAGTTCGAGTTCTTCCGGGACCGATTCGATTTCGTGACGCTCTCGCATTCCCCAGAATCGAGCCCCCTTTTCGTAGGTAAGGCCGTAGGTCGAAACGTGCTGAACGCCCAGTTCGATGGCCATTTTTAAGTCGGATTGCCAGTCAGCCAGGGTTTCGTTGGGGGCCGCAAAAATCAGATCGAGCGATACGAACGAAAAGTGCTGCATCGCAAGCTCGATGCATCCGATGAGTTGTTCCGGAGAATGGTCCCGTTCCAACTGTTTCAGTTTCCATGGTTGAAAGGACTGGCCGCCGATACTGAGTCGATTGACGCCTAGCGATGCGATTTGGCGGCAGAATGCCTCTGTCACATCGAGCGGGTTCGCTTCCATGGAGTATTCACCCGTTTCCGACATTGGCAACCAGCGTTGGAGCATATTCATCAGCCGAGCCATGGAATCGCTTGGCATGATCGAGGGCGTACCACCCCCAAGAAAAATCGTCTCAACTGGTCTGGGTTGTTTCAGCTCAGAAAGTTCGATTTCCAAAGCGTTGAGGAAGCGATAGTAGAGATCCTCACGATTTGCCAAAAGCGAGAAATTGCAATAGCCGCAGCGTTGGCGGCAGAATGGGATGTGAACGTAAGCTGCCCAAGGGAGTGGTGCATTTTCCTGCCAGCCCCATTGGCCTAACCAATTGCGTTCGTTGTGGATGAGGGGTAATTCGGGTGGTCGTTGCATGGTCTCGTTTTTCAAAGCTTTTCATGACCGATTGTAGCGAGAACATCACTTTTTGGAGTGCGGAAATTCATTTCCGCTTTAAGATAGGTAGTGACATCGGCGAGTATGACGCGATTCAAGCCATCTCAAAGCTCCGATGCATCGGAGCACTCCAAAATCAGAAAGAGAATTCATGACAGGTTGGGCCATAGTTGGATGCGGGATGATTGCCAAATTCCATGCCAAAGCGATTGCGGATTTGAAGGGTTCCAAACTGGTGGCTTGTTATAGCCGATCGATGGATAAGGCCAACGATTTTGTGGGCGCATTTGGTGGAACCGCTTATGACGATCTGGCTAAGATGCTTGCCAACCCCGCGGTGGACATCGTCACGATTTGCACCCCCAGCGGAGCCCATTTGGAGCCAGGCGTGGCGGCAGCACGTGCAGGCAAGCATGTTCTAGTTGAAAAGCCCCTGGAGGTAACAACGGCTCGTTGTGACCGTTTGATCGACGCTTGCGGGCGGGCGGGAGTGCAACTGGGAACCATTTTTCCGTCCCGATTCCATAAATCCGCTCAACTTCTCAAGGCAGCCGTAGAACAGAATCGTTTGGGCACCGTGTCGCTTGCCGCGGCTTATGGCAAATGGTTTCGCACTCAAGCTTATTACGATAGCGGAGCCTGGCGGGGGACATGGAAGCTAGACGGGGGGGGGGCGTTGATGAATCAAGCGATCCATAGTGTGGACTTGCTCCTGTGGTTGATGGGGCCGGTAAAGTCCGTATCTGCCATGACTGCTTTGAGAGCACATGAACGCATCGAAGTGGAAGATGCCGCGACGGCTATCCTCGAATTTGAATCCGGTGCGCTTGGATCGATTGAAGCCACGACGGCAGCTTATCCGGGTTCGCTCAAGCGCATTGAAGTTGCCGGCTCACTTGGTTCGGTCACGCTAGAAGAAGAGGCTATAACTCAATGGAGCTTTGCCAAGCAGAACAAGAGTGACGCAAGGATCATCGCGGAGATGACCTCCAACGTTACTGGTGGTGGTGCTGCGGACCCAGCTACTATCGGGCACAAAGCCCATCGCGACCTCTTTGCCAATTTCTTACAGGAAATCAAAAAGGGGTTACCTTGCTCCATTGATGGTTTCGAGGGCCGTAAGAGCGTGGAGTTGATAACTGCGATCTACAAGTCGAGCCGTGGCGGAAAACGGATCCACCTCCACAAACAATAGGGAAAGCCGCAGTGCAAAAGTGCCAAGTACACTGTTGAAGAATTAAGTCTGTTCCGATATCGATTGAGTAACAACCGCACACACTCGACTCCTACGGTGAATTCGGGGCAAACGACTTGAACAATGCTGGGGGCAGCGCGGTTCAATCGCGAATTTCCGTAGGAGTCGGTTTTCTTGTCAGTTTGGACGTGTGATTGACTAAGCACCTCCACATAAGTTTCTTCGTTTAACCGCGTGGCCCGGATATTTCTGCCGACGTGCTTAGGCGAGCGACAGATTGGAGTATCCCAACCCGAAGCGTAAGCGAGGGACAATTTCGCGTGTCCCTCACTTACGTTTCGGGTTGTGATGGGTAGTTTTTACATCGCCGCTCGCCTTAGCACGCACCATATGGGGCAAACGGTGCATCGGTGAAACCTTGCATCGGCGGAAAAGTCCTAACAATGGACACAGTTAGTTTAAGCGGAACCGAGTGCTGAGCTAAGTTTCTTTTTAGGTTAAACAGGCTGAATTTTTGCCACGCATCTTCTTTTTGTGGCCGACAGTTACGCTTTAGCTATCTTTACTCAATGTCGATTCTGTTCCCGCTCGCGGGATTTACGCATGCAAAATCCAGACGTTGCACAGGCCGGTGCTCACGCGAGTGAGTTCATTTCGATTGTCCTACCGCGTGTTGAGACACAGCCTACGGTCGCGGTTCTCCGCGAGTTGGATCACGCATCACTACTAATTGCCGATGTGCAAAGAGCTTCTGTCTGCACGCCTCGATTGAGCGTAATCATTCCGGCTTACAACGAATCGAAGACCATCTTAAGAGTCGTTGATTCGGTTCTTGGTTTGGACGTGAGCAAACAGATAATCGTCGTTGATGACGGTAGCACGGATGGAACGCGCGAGACAATCCGAGCATTGCAGGGGCGTCCAGGAATTGACATCGCTCTGCATGCCTGCAATCAAGGCAAGGGTGCTGCGATTCAAACCGGCATTCGGCTTGCAATCGGAGACATACTCATCGTCCAAGATGCGGATTTGGAGTATGATCCACAGGACATCTTGCGAGTGATTCGACCGATTATCGACGGGGAATCCGATGTTGTTTTTGGATCTCGCTACCTTGCCAATTCTCGCCAAGATCAATCCGCGCTGCATCGCTTTGGCAACGCCTGCTTGACGGGATTTAGTAATTGGATGACGAACCAGCGATTGACCGACATGGAAACATGCTACAAGGCGTTTCGAAGGGAGCTGATTCAGAGTATTCCCATCGAGCAAAGACGATTTGGCTTCGAACCGGAGATTACGGCCAAGCTTGCGAGGAAAAAAATTCTAATAAGGGAAGTGCCGATTTCTTACCAGAGTCGTTCCTGGCAGGAAGGCAAGAAGATCGGCGTCGCGGATCTGTTCAGCACTCTCTGGTGCATTGTAAGGTACCGGTTTTGCGGATGAAGTTCGCAGCAGGCTGAGCACATGGCATGCGACGTGAACAAAAACAATGCAATCTTGAGAAATCAACGGAATCCAAGATGGAAATGCCTGTAAATGGGCTTCGCACAAAGGTTCCATCTCCGTCCCCCTCTAATTGGATTTGTCTCAGTTGTCTTCTAGTCCTTGATCGAATCTCGAGCGAGGTGAGCCGATAGAACATCTTACCTAACACGATTCTCTTGAAGGACGCGATAGCGATTTTTGAGGGAGTTCGGTTTTGTATCGCACATGATATTTGGAAATGATTCTCCAGCAGCATGGGTGGTTTGAATTGCCTAAGTTCATCAATATACGGGAAATAGTGGAAGAAGAAATTTGCAACAAGAACCAGCTTCTTCCGAAAGCGTTTCCTCTAACCGAAAAACTACTACGTAAACAGGGTAATCCCTGCGGAATTTTTTATTGTTTACATGGCCCTCGCAGCATTCGATTGACTGCGGTCTTTGACATCGAGACTGCCAGGGTTTTGTTTTATGACTCCACTGGCCAACGTGCCAGCGTACGATGCGTAAAAGACTTAGTGCTTTCCGCGGCGTAAGCTGGGAATTGGACATGGCATTCGCCGCAGCCTATTGGGTTGTTGCGACGAATGATACCTTTAACCCACCAACAGCAACCATGGGAATGGAATCTCAGTTATGTTGATTTTGTCCAGGCGAGAATCAGAGTGTATTCACTTGGGCGACGATATTGTTGTGACTATTGTTCGAGTCAACGGTGATAAAGTGCGGATCGGAGTCCAGGCTCCACCTCACGTAAAGATTCTCCGGACTGAACTGGAGCTAAACTGGGAGACTCGCCCTTTCTTGGAAGTACCAATTCCAACGGAAGCACCGAGTCCAACGGAAGCACCGAGTCCAATTCGTCGCGCAGCTTGATCTCATTGTAAAATCGCTTAGTAGGCCAATCGCGGAGGCATCCTAAGCTACAAAAAAACTTGAACGCCGCAATTGCGTAGCCAACATTACGCAACTGCGGCGTTTCTATTTTGGGCCAGCGGCAGATGGAGATCTACCTGCCGAGCCTTGGCATGGGAGAGCGAGGCTGGGATGATGAATCTTGACGTTGCAAGACCAATTTTTGTACATTGCTCAGCTTAGTGTTTCATTGCGCGATTTTTGAGTGTGCGAATTCAAGGAGGGTTTTGCTATGATTGCAACGGC
>JANMLD010000173.1:0-5030 GCA_031372345.1 Pirellula sp. | reverse complement strand
TTCGACTGGGAATTCAATGCCAAAACGATCAACAAAGGATCGATGCTTGAGCTAGCCAGTGGCGAGTTTATCAAGCGACACGACAATTTAGCGTTCGTTGGGCAAAGCGGTCTAGGTAAACCTCAACCACCGCAATACACCTCTAGTTACCGAGGTGTGCGCGGGTGAGATTACGGTGACGGATCCCACGCATCCGCTGTTTGGCAAGTGTTTTCAGCTTTCTGGACTGGCTACCTTGCCGGGAAACGTACGTAACTGCCACGTAGAAATCCGCTCGGGCCACTATGGATACGTGGCAATTGCTAGCACAAGCATGTCGACCGGTGTTCGACCGGTGGGATCGATATTGACGCCCGAAGCAATAACCGACCTCGTGACGCTGTTTCAAACAGTGTCTCGCAAAAAGAGGTCGAAGCATGAAGGAAATCGCCACCAATAAACTTTGGCAAAGTTTACCACTCGACGAGCAAGACGCCATCGTCAATGAAATCTGTCACATTCTCAAGGAGGAGTTCGAACATGCATGGATCGATCAAGATTCAAACCACGCACCTGAATCGTCAGGGGATTGTTTACATTCGGCAGTCGGATCCGAAGCAGGTGCGAGAGCACCAGGAGAGTGCCCGGAACCAGCGTGCGCTTCGCGAGCGGTTGCTTGAACTGGGTTGGAAAGCGAGTCAAGTCACGATCGTCGATGGCGATCAAGGAATCTCGGGCACGAAAGCCGTTGGGCGAGAGAGTTTTCAGAAATTGGTGGCGGACGTTGGCTTGGGGAAGATCGGTATCATCGTGGGTTACGAGGTATCGAGGCTCGCTCGTAACTGCGCTGATTGGCATCGCCTGTTGGAGTTGTGCGCGCTTTCGGATACGCTAATCGGAGACACCGATGGCGTGTACAACACTAGGGAGTTTAACGATCGGTTGCTATTGGGACTAAAAGCACTGTCATGGTCAAATTTGCTTTTTTGAATGCGCGCGTACATTTAGCGTGACTACCATATGGTAGTTTTTTTTGAAGTCGTTGTCCAATGGCTTGTGCGCGCCAGCACGGCTCGTCAGCATTCGATGGGTTCAGTCTCGCCACCCTGGTAGAAATCCGAAGCTCGAAAGCTCCACACTGTCTTATCCGGCGTTTGAACCGCTGACAGAGCACCACGCTTTTTGACGGGCTTGTTCAACAGAGGTTTAGCTCTATCGATACCCTCGGGGTCAGGCAGGTGTTATCAGTGTGCTGGCACACGACAGGTCATTCAGAGTCTCGAGCTTCGGACGAATCTAATTGTACTTCCGCTGGTATTACAACTCCAAGTCGAATTAAGACGGGAATCAATAAATCGCCGATCAGGATCGGACCACGATGCTTCTTAGATGCAAACTCTTGAATGGGTTTGGCTTCCGATGCGTATGACGATTTCGGAAGCCATTGAACTATCTCATATAGTTGCTTAATAACGACGTCGAAAGCTGTACCATGCACGCTGTGGAATACGCGAAGTTTTTCCAAGATGTATTCTTGATTGACACCCTTACCTCGCCACACTTGACGCCCACCGACAAGTTGAAACACCATTCGCATCGCGCGATTTGCAATACGACACTGCCTATCAAGTGGAGTTATTTTCTGTGATGCCATCAGTGCGGCCAATCCTCTGTAGTATGGATGGCACTTAATCAAATTTTTCGCAATCAAAATGGCAGCCGCTCGAAGCCTTCGATTGCATGTGCGAGCGACTGCGCCATCTCCGCGATCGACTTCATCACTCTGATATCTTGTTGGAAAGAGGCCCGCACGTCCAGTGATTGCCTTAGCTGTTGCGTAATGGTCGATTGGGCCAGCTTCACCGGCGAAGCCAGCTGCCGAAACAACGTTGATCCCCGTCACACTCATTAGGAGCACATACGGTGTTTTCACAAGGAATTTGGCCATTTCTTGCTCAACTGCTTCGATCTGTCGTGTGAGTATTTTTCGCACCTCGTCGAGTTGCGTCCATTGATCGGACAACATCGTCGTGAGTGGGCTTGCGTCAATGGCAGTCGATGACCAAGCGAAGATGCGTTCAATCGTTCGTGGTTGAAATCGAATCTTCCGTTCCTTCAAGTATGCCGCCATTCCATCGATACCAGCAACTTGAATTTTATCGGCAGATGCAAATCCTAATGCGATCGGCATCGCAATCGATTTGTTAAACAATTTATCTTCTTCAAACAAGTCAGCAAAGCCTGGCATCGTTTGATGAAGCAAACAGCGAATTTGGATTTGCAAACGCGATCTCTGCTTAACAAGATTGCGTCGATGACGAGAAGTCGCTTGCAAAGCTTGATATGTTTCATTCACTGGCAATGTCGCAAGTCCATAGCCTTTGATGGCCGCATGAAAGATCGCTTCCAAATCATGATCGTCAGTCTTGCTGTTAGGATGAAGTGGACCGCGGAAGTGTTTTGATGCAAACGGGTGTACCGTTCGAATGTCGAAGCCCGCCTGTCGAAAAGCTCTCTGTATCGGACGATGATAGATTCCAGTCATCTCGACAGCGACAATGGAGTCAGTGATCCCAGCGAACTTAAGTTTTTCGGCAATAAGATTGGTCATCGCTTTCATCGCACCGGCATTGTGTTCGACGGTGGTTGGTTCGATGATCACTTTGCCATAGAAGTCGCAAAGCATCCATTTGGATCGACGTTTAGCGCAGTCAACAGAAACAACGCCAAAGTGTTCCGGTCCGACAACCTGAACTCGCTCCTGAATCGTTCCGGCGGGTTTGCCGATGTAGCGAGCTTTGGTCTGTTGCGATTTACGAGATTTCGTTTTCGTAGCCATCCGAGTTTCTCCAGATTGAGGGTTGAGCAAATTCCTCCATTAGATGTGCTCGGACGGTTCTTTTTTTTTGTCTTTTTAAGACCGTTGGGGACATACCAGGGGTCATACGTCTTTCATAAGGTGTCATGCTTGTGACTTTCAACAAGAGATTGGATAGAAATCAGCCAGTGCGAGTGCACGGCCCCAGACCAGCATGGTTAAGGATTCACATAGCGCAATTCATTTAATCACTTTAATCGTCAAACGGGCAAAATAGTCTAGCGAGACAATCGTCAAAGGCTACATGCTGCGAATAGAACAAGCAGCTACACCGAAGCGAAAATGGGACGGAAAAAGAAGAAGGTCGCACCAAGGAAGGTGCGACTGTGCTTAAGCAAGGATGCATGCGCTGAGGTCGAACCCTGCGCGAATGCTGAACCACGACTGAATGCGATTGGCGAAGCGGTTTAGTTCAACGTCAGCCATCACCCGGCACGCGCGAGCTAGGCTTCCATGTCAAAGACGGCCGATCGCGTGCTCGGCGTGCATGGCTTTGTTCGGCGTCTACTGCGGCCACCGGGTTACTTGGCGCTCTTCTCCGCGGCCATCCGCCTGTAAATAACGCAGTACGTTGTTCCACCGCTGCCCGCGAACTCCGTCGGTCGAGGTTGCCCCGGGTAGCCGTAGCAAAGGGTGAGGGCGTCACACTCGATCCGGTAGATGCCGTGGTAAAACTTTCCCGGCGACCACTCCACATCGAACGCCTTCGGCGACTTGGTCGGGTCGAGGCGGATCGGTTGACCGGGATCCTCGTTACGCAGGGTGCCCGTGTGGTAGAGCAGGCCATCGCGGATGAGGTCTTTGTCCCGGTGCGGGGTCGGCCCACGGCCGTCGTCCATTGTGACGACCTCCCACCATCCCTCGAATCGAAGCTGGTCGTTCTGCTTCTGCAGCGTCTCGATCTTCAGGGTCGCGGCCTCCAACTTGGCCTCCAGAGCCTCTACCTTGGCCTTGAGCAGATTGACATCTTCCGCGTCGTCGGCCGGGGCGGCCGTCATGGCGGTGGTTGCGGTCAGGGCCAACGCCATCACAAAGTGCCGAACCATCACGTGCTCCTTCTGTAACTTCTGCTGTCGCCGAACAATAGATTCTCCCCCAACTTATTGTGGGGGAATAGAAGTTTAACCCTACTCAGTAGGGCCGAATAGGGGCTTTTACACTACTGAGGTATGCTAAATACCGCGACAATAAACCGCAGTAATTTAATTTGACAACTATCCGCAAAATGGGAAAAATCTTTCCTCAAATTGATTTGGATGTCCAAAATTTGACCGCAATGAAAAAGTTCGAGGTAGTGATGAGCGTTGCCTTGTTCCGCGACCGTTTGGCTAAATCACGACTCCATCCAAATGACATCAAATGGATGCCTTCCTGGTTGCTGGAGTTCGCAAAAAATAGGCCTTCATCAGATGGCCTTATTTCATTTACGGAATCCGATGTCTTGAAGTTTCTTCAAAACCTTCGAGATGCAAAAGTACCCTGCTGGCAACGTCTGCAGGCTGCACGATCGTTGGAATGGTACTTGGCAGGGACATGCATTTTATCAATCGACTTCGCGCGAAGCAAAGCGTTTACTTGCCCTTGGTCATGAGCCAAGGCGAAATAAAGATTCTGTTGCCGGAGTTCATGGGAACTTACGAGGTCATGGCGCGTCTGATGTACGGAAGTGGAATGCGACACAGGGAAACTCGCACCCTCCGCATTAAGGACTTGTATTTCGATACATGTCACATCGTCGTTAGAAATGGCAAAGGCCAAAAGGATCGCGTGACGGTCCTACCAAAATCGGTTGCAGAACCATTGCGGGCCGTTGTTGAGCAGGCCAAAAAGTTACACAAACAGGATTTGCAAAACGGTTTTGGACAAGTCTACCTCCCATTTGCGCTTTCTCGCAAATACCCGAATGCAGATCGTGAAACCGCTTGGCAATATGTGTTTCCATCCAGGCAGCTTTCGAGGGATCCTCGTAGTGGAGTGATTCGGCGTCATCACATTCACGAAAATTCCTTCGCCAATGCCATGCGCAAAGCATTGGCAATGGCCAATATCGACAAGCCTGCGACGCCTCATACCTTGCGTCACTCTTTTGCAACGCACATGCTTGAAAACGGTGCTGATATCCGAACCGTCCAAGAGTTACTCGGGCACAAAGATGTCAAAACAACGATGATCT
>JANMLD010000165.1:0-2181 GCA_031372345.1 Pirellula sp. | reverse complement strand
ATCGTACAGGTCGAAATTTTCGGATCTTTCGTGTATTTCGTGATTAACTCGCAAGCACTTCTAAAAGTCGGTTTATTTCATCAGGGGAATGCATAATCGATAGACTGATTCTCAATAGGCTTCGGTTTTCAGGTACCGTCGGCGGTCGAATTGCAGGAACATAAACTCCGGCTTTAAGCAACTGCTCGCTGAACTGAATCACTTGTTTGGCATCGTTGATGTAGATTGGAACAATCGGACTATCGCCGCTCCCAACCTCAAAGCCGAGGCTAGCTAAACGAGACCGAATTTCTAAGGCCATTCTTGCGAGCTCAATTCTCTGACTCTGCATGCCCTGAACCAGAGAAACCGCCCGGCAAGCTGCGGCAGCGTTTGGAATCGTCGACGCAGTGCTGTAAATCCATGATCGAGCGTGATTGGTCAGCCAATCGATCAACACGCTTGAGCCAGCGACAAAGCCACCAACACAACCCAACGCCTTGCTCAACGTCCCAATGCTGACGATTCGCTCGCAGGAAATACCTGCGTGTTCGGCTAAGCCGCGTCCTTGATGGCCAACCACGCCTGTCGCATGGGCTTCGTCCAGGATGCATATCATGTCAAACTCGCGGCAAAGCGCATCGATTTCAACCAAGGGGGCCAGATCGCCGTCCATGCTAAACACCGAATCGGTCGCCACGAACGCGAATCGCCCGCGATGCCGGTTCAGCCGAACAAGCTCTCGCAAGGCAAAATAGTTGCAGTGTGGGTAAACCATCACCTGGGCGCGGCTCAAACGGCAGCCATCGATGAGGCTGGCGTGGTTCAAGCTATCGCTAAATATTAGATCCTCCTTGGTGGCTAGCGAGGCTACGGTCCCGACGTTGGCGGCATAGCCGCTTGAGAAGACGATTGCGCTTTCGGTTTCCTTAAAGGCTGCGATGGATTGCACCAAATCGGCATGCTCGGATGTTTGGCCAGTGACCAGTGGACTGGCTCCGCTTCCAAATTTCGGAATCCGTTGAGCGGACTCCAATGCAGCTTGCCGAACCTCCGGGTGCCATGACAGCCCTAAGTAATCATTCGAGCCAAAATTGATCGCTTCTGCCCCGTTTCTCGAAATCGTGGTCGGACTAACAGGCTGTGAGACTGTGCAGTTACGACGCAACGCTTGAGCACCGCGAATTTCCAAAGCTTGCTCTAAATGCGACCAAAAAGCCGGATGTGACGAATTATCCGTCAAAATATGTCGTTCCTGATCAGCGGATTGGGGAATCGGGTTTGATTTGGCAGGATAGTTCATCAATAATTGCAGAGTTAATTACAAAGCCAAATGGTAATGGTATTGGAGCGTAAGAATCTAGACATGCAAATGCTAGAGCCAAACCTGTTGATCACCGACGACAATCGCGACTTTCGATTGTCCTTGGCTGAAGCTCTTTCCCGACGGGGCTACCGAACGGTTTTGGCTGCCGACGGGATCGAGGCATTGGAAGTGATTCGCAGCCAGCATATCGATCTTGCTCTGCTGGACGTTCATATGCCCCGACTGGACGGTCTCGGTATGCTTCAGTCTCTACGCGAAACCAGGTCGACTTTGCCGTGTATCCTGATGTCCGCCAAAATGGACGAATCGATTGTGACTCGAGCTAGACAGCTCCGAACCAATCAAGTGCTTTCGAAACCATTTAGTCTAAATCTGCTGGCAGATACGATCCGAGCATTGCTTGACCAATGCAAAGGAGTGTAGCTCGGCACTCCGTGCCGAGTGCGGCGGAGATTTGTCCTTGAAATGGCAGTGAGCTGGCCATAATCACGGTGATTTGAACGTGGAGGCACGGTGATTTGAGCGGGATCACGGCGATTTGCTTGTGGAAGCGCCGTGAGCTGGGCGGGATTACGGCACGGAGTGCCGTGCTACACTGGTTCACTTTACCAGTTCTGGAAGGTATTTCACCGGCAACGTCCCCTTGAGCAAAACTTCTTCGTGGAATGGCCCGAGAAGAAATCCCTCGCCGCGAGCCCGCTGAACACTCTGTCGCAACCGATAAAAAGCGGTGCGGCCAACGAAGTAGGTCGACAATTGGCAAGAGCTCTGTTTCGCCCGCTGGATCTTTCCGATGGCTTCGCCAGATGTTTGAAAGCCGCGATCGACGAGCAAAGCCAAGGCTTCGTCGTCCGACATGGCGGAACAATGCATTC
>JANMLD010000146.1:0-10742 GCA_031372345.1 Pirellula sp. | reverse complement strand
AATTTCCGGGCGATAAACTTCTTCGACTTTGAGATTCACGCGACGTCCGATCAAGTTTTGCAGTTCTTCCTGCAGAATCTCGATTTCTGTCCCCTTCTTCCCAATGATCAAACCAGGCTTCGCAACAAAAACCATCAACCGCACTTCGTCGCGTGTTCGTTCGATTTCAATTCGATCGATACCCGCTTCGCGGTATGCAGGTTTGGTTGGATGAAACTTGATAAACTTACGAATCTTTTGATCTTCGACGAGCAGCTCAGCGAATTCTTTCTTGCTGGCATACCATCGGCTCTTCCAGCCCATGACGATACCGGTACGGAAACCTATTGGATTGACCTTTTGTCCCATAATGCAAGTTTCCTACAGCTCTTCGATTCTCTTGAGTTCTACCGAAATGTGGGCCGATCGCTTCAGGATCGTAAACGCCTGTCCACGCGACATTGGCCTAAACCGCTTCATGATCGGACCGCCATCAATGCGTGCATCGACGACAACCAATTCTTCGGCGCTGAACGAACGCCCACCGTTTTGATCTGTATCCCCAGCGCTACCAATAGCACTCTTGATGACCTTTTCCAACATCCGTGCCCCACGGTTAGGTTGAAATCGGAGCATCTCCAGTGCTTCGTCCGCAAATTTTCCACGCACTAAATCGGCCAGGGGTCTGACCTTTCTAGCACTGATGCGTGCGTATCGATGTACGGCTCGGTAAGCCATGATTGATTCCTGTTTCTTAAAAAATTACTTCTTACCACCCTTACCGCCGTGGCCGCGGAAGGTTCGCGTCGGTGAAAACTCGCCGAGCTTGTGCCCGACCATGTCTTCCGTCACGAATACCTTAATGTGTGCTTTTCCGTTATGAACCATGAAAGTCGCTCCGACAAACTCAGGAACGATGGTACATCGTCGAGCCCAAGTGGTAATCGGCATGTTGTCGTTTTTTTCGCGGGCTTTGACAAGCTTCGCATACAATTTTGGGTCTACAAACGGACCCTTTTTTGTCGAACGTCCCATGTGTCAGAACTCTTCCCTTAACTATCTCAGTTTCAGTTGACCGTAACGAACCGACTTGCGTCGGCGAATAATTGCGGAGTTGCTTGGTTTGCGAGGACGCCTTGTGAAGCCACCCTTGGCCAGCTTGCCCGTCGGGCTCACTGGGTGACGACCACCCTTTGTTCGTCCTTCACCACCACCGTGCGGGTGATCCACAGGATTCATTGCCGTACCGCGAACGTGAGGTCTCCAACCCTTCCAACGATTTCGTCCGGCTTTGCCGATGCGAATCGCTCCGTGGTCTGGATTGCTAACTTTCCCGATGGTTGCTCGGCATTGACTTGGAACGCGTCGGATTTCTCCGCTCGGCAATTGCAATTGCGCCCAACCAGCCTCGCGAGCCATCAAAACGGCCGACGAACCAGCGGAACGACAAAGTGCAGCACCTCTTCCAAGCGTCATTTCCACGCAGCAAACTTCCGTTCCTGGAGGAATGTTTTTCATCGGCAAACAGTTGCCCAAAGTAGGCGGCGCATCTGCTCCGTTGAGCAGCGTCACACCGGCCTTTAGGCCGTCTGGCGCCACGATGTAGGATTTTTCGCCGTCTGCATAATGCAGCAGAGCAATTCGTCCCGACCGATTTGGATCGTATTGAATCGAATCCACCTTTGCAGGTATACCATCTTTCTTCCGTTTGAAGTCGATGATTCGATACATTTGCTTGTGCCCACCACCACGATGTCGTGAAGTGATGAAGCCTTGATTGTTTCGTCCACCATGTCGCTTCAACCGAATCATCAGCGCCTTTTCAGGAACTGCACCCGGTGTCAGCTCAGCAAAGTCACTAACCGACGAATTTCGCCGACCTGCTGAAGTTGGTTTGTATACTCGAATACCCATGATCGTGTCCTGCGGTTTCCTTTAAGAAGGCACTTCCTAGAAGAAGTCGATCTTGTGTTCGCTGCTTAGTTTGACGATCGCCTTCTTCCAAGCCTTCGTCACGCCCAGTCGAGCACGATAACGACGTGCTTTGCCTTGGCGGTTTTGAGTCGCTACGGCCACAACCTTGACGTTGAACAATTCTTCGATAGCCGCTTTGATAACGGTTTTATCCGCCAACGGATTGACCTCGAATGCGTAACGGTTTTGTCGAGTCGCCTTGTGGACACCCTTTTCCGTTACGAGCGTACGCAACACCACTTGATGTGGTGTCAGCACGATTTTGCTTTTTGGTTGTTGCTTTGCCATGATTTATTTCTGAGTTGTTTTACGAATCAAATCGTCGCGCGACCCGGTCCTACCGAACCTTACGCACTTGCTTTTGCCTTGATCCAGTCGAGGGCTTCTCTCGTCATCACCAATTTGCGAGGTCGCAAAACGATTAGAGCATTAAGATCCGCCACCGGACTAATCGTCAGCCCTTCGATGTTTCGACCGCTAAGGTATACGTTTCGATCCAAACCACTGATCGCCAAAGTCTTGGTTTGACCTTCGAGACCCATTGCCTTGAACGCTGACGCCAAAAGCTTTGTTTTGGGAGCATCCATCTTGATTTGATCTACCACGACAACTGAACCGGCCGAGATTTTCGAGGCAATTGCCATTCTCGTAGCCGCTTGCACAGCCTTGCGAGGGAGTCGATAGTAATACGATCGAGGCTGACGCGCCTTGGCATGTCCACCGCCACGTCGAATTGGACTCCGCTTGGAACCCATTCGAGCGTTACCTGTACCCTTTTGCTTGTACATCTTCTTGGTTGAACCAGAGACTTCTCCCCGGGCCTTCGTCTTATTACTTCCCTGGCGTTGGTTCGCCAAGTACATAACAACGACGTCGTGCAGCAACTGCTTGCTGACCTTGGGAGCAAGCAACTGCGGGTCGATTTCGTAATCGCCGACCTTTGCGCCCGACATGTCATAAACTGGAAGTGTTGTCATCTCATTACGCCTAATATTCTCTAGCCGACTTTATTTGTTTCGCGAATGATCACATAACCACCGTTCGGACCAGGGACTGCACCCCGAACCAGAAGCAGGTTGTTTTCGCCATCAATACGAACAACAAGAAGATTTCTCATCGTGATTTGATCGTTGCCGTACTGCCCAGCACCTTTTTTGCCCTTACGGACGCGGCCAGGGTAGGTACCAGCACCGGTACCACCAGGATGGCGGTGAGCTTTTTTCACCCCGTGTGTCGCTCGTTGGCCGGCATAATTATGCCTTTTCATCCAACCCGAGAACCCACAACCTTTACTGATTCCGGTGACATCAACCGACTTGATGCCCTCGAGAACCGTCACCTTGACTTCCGCACCTACATCGGCAGAAGCTGGTCCGCGGAATTCGCGGATGAATCGCTTTGGCTCACAATCGGCTTTGGCTGCGACTGCTCCACCGGCGGCTTTGATTTTTTCTGATCGCTTGCTTGAGATACCAGCTACCTGGCCTCGAGCGGCGCGGCTAGCCAGTCGACGGGGCTTATCTAAAAAGCCCATTTGAATCGCTTCGTAACCATCCCGATCTACGGTTCTGACTTGAAGAACATGGCAAGGCCCAGCTTCGATGACCGTGACGGGCACAGCGCGACCGTCTTTCTCAAATATCTGCGTCATTCCGACCTTGCGGCCGAGGATTCCTTTGCTCATTCGTCTTGTTCCGTAAATCGTTTGCTGCGAAGGACACATCGACGAACCCACCCGTTTTAAAGAGCAGACCTTGCGAGAGAGGCGGATAACCGCAGCTTCAATCGCCAAATCGATGGTTACCTTCAGAGCTTCCGTTTCATATTGGGGAAACCTGATGGATGCCGTTTAAGCGTAAATTTCCTACCGCGTCGTTGCTTTGATTTTGATGTCAACGCCAGCGGGCAAGCTCAACTTGTTTAGAGCTTCGATCGTTCGTGCAGTGGCTTGTTTGATATCGATCAGACGTTTGTGTGTTCTGATTTCGAACTGCTGACGCGCTTTTTTGTCGATATTTGGGCCGGAAAGGACCGTATACCGTTCGATGCGTGTCGGGAGAGGAATCGGCCCGTGCACTTCGGAGTGAGTCCGCTTGGCGGTTTCCACTATTTCCAAAGCACTTTGATCCAAAACGGCATGGTCATAAGCTTCCATTCGAATTCTGATGACTTCATGCGATCCGGACACAGCTGATCTCTACCTCTAAAAACGTCAGTTTGTCAGCGATTTTTGGTCGCCGACGATCTCGTAAGCCCTACGTTGAACGCGGGACGCAAGAAGATAGGAATGCAAGCCGAAGTCGTCAACGGCAAAAGTGTTTTTTTGCCAAATTTGGAGTGCTGGGATTCATCCCAGCTTTTAGAACGCACAGCTGAAGGGGGAATTCGTTCCTCCCGGTCGCATAGCGATGGCCGATCAATTGGAAGGGTTCGGTACGCAGGCTCATCTAAAAGCTCCGATGAATCGGAGCACTCCAAATCAGCCACGACACGAAGCCAAGCAATCCTCGATCTCGGAAATTGCTTTTGGGCTTAAAGCGTAAACAACCGGCACACAACCCTCTCCATCTGCTCCAATTCGGACTGGAATTCGGCTTGACGGCATCCTACGCGAATGAACCCCAATACCTACCGTCGGCATTTGGTTTTCTGCCGGCCTCTTGAGCCCAAGCTCGTCGCACAAGACAGCGTACAGGTCACCCAGTTGCTGCCAGGCAGCTTCCGATTCCGCGATCTGCGGCATGGAATCCGCGCTGGCCATGACGAGCCCAACCCCTGCTGCGCCTGCAAGCAATAGCTCCTTCATGGATGCAAAAATCAAGACAGCAGATCCACCAAAATCTAAGGGAACCATCATTACCGCCAGTAGCGGAGCAAACAGAATGCCCGCCGGAGCGAATCCCGTTAAAAGTCGCTTTCCAATCGGCATATCAGCCCACATTTTGGCAGTGAATTCATCCAATTGCTGGTCATCGAGCTGGATTAAACTCTCTTTTTGAAACCGGTCAATCGCTCGTTGGCATGCCTCTCGCACTCGCTGTCTTTGGCTTTCTACTGCGCCGTCGTCCAATCCCAAAAGACCTCGGCGATCGTGTTGCTGAAGATGATTCACCAACACATCGGCCGTCACGATTTTCCCAGACTGTCCAGAGGTCCATCGGCCTCGGATCCAACGCCCGATCGATTCGGTCTTGCCACTAAACCATTTCGGAATTTGGAGCCAATTGGTGGCTGTTGCAATGCTAGCTTTGCTCGTTTCAGCCAGGCGGGCTGTCCACCTGCCTGGCATGGCCCACCAAGGAGCAGTCCTCTCCAACGACTGAGAAACCTGTTGGATGATTTGCCTGGAAACTTGGAGCCGGATTTTGCTTGAACTGGACGCGTTTCCTTCGGTCGAAAAGTCAAGGCAGGCGTTCGCGACTGAGCTCCGGAGAATGTCCGCGGTGGCCAACGAATGGCGCTCGAACGATTGGGATCGACCGATCGCCTCTTGGATATGCATCCGCAACTTGGCTATCGTCGAGGCCAAAACATCTCCAAAGAGACTGCGTTTGTCGAGTTGGGAGCCGATGTTCAGTAGCCAATCGTCTGCAGGGATCGGGCGTGGGGGCTGCGCAATTGGCTGCTTGTCGATGCGAAAGAACATGGGTAGCGCCGAATCTTCTTTTACGCGAAGTCCCTCCGGCGGTTGGGGGAGTCGATCTCGCTGTTGAGGACCATCAAAACCGTAGGCCATGTAATGCCGACTGATAGAATGGAGACCATATAACGTCTCAAGCTCTGCTCGGATTTCGGTCGTTTCGTAGCGACGCGGCACGCGATTGACCGCCAAAATTTGCTTTACGCTGGGCATCCGGTCGCCGAGAACTCGGAGGAGACGGCTAACGGTTTGGTCGTGCATGGCATTGGCCGGAAGCACCAAGATGAAAGCCGAGCAAAGCGGCGCTGCACTCGCCAATACACTCAACCTCGCATCCGCAATCGATTGCGATCGCTCATGAAAAAGGGTGTTGGACGAAGCAGAATCGGTTGGCTCTTTTCCTGAATCGCGGTTTAGGCCAGTTCGATTCGGGAGAAAGCCCGTTTGCACATCCGGGCAATCCATGAGTGCCAACCCCCACCGATCCAGTTGCGGGTCGGTTGCGACCAATGGGATCTCAATGGTCTCGCGAAATCGCTGGACACCAGACGCATCGACAAAGGCTCTTGGCGTGGTGTCATTATACTGAGCTATGGCCTGCTCCGAATCGGCCGACAGCAACTCGCTTGCGCAACCGAATATGGACAGCAATTGCTCTTGAATGGAATCCCACAATTCTGGGTCGCTTCGCCAGGAATCTGGCAGCCATAGCACAAAGCGGTGAGTTCCTTGTGCGTTGGCCGATCCGACTAAGATGCGGCGTCGGTTTGCGTCCGAAAGGTAGGTTGAAACAAGTGAAGACTTACCTGCATTCAAAAGCCCAAGGACGGCGACGATTGGGGCAGCGGGCGATCGACAGCATCGCAACGCCTGTTGGAGCAATTTTGGGATCTCGGCCGACAAATCCGCGTGGTCATGCTCGGTTTGGTGTCCGCCGATTTGCCAAGTCGGCTCGATTTGGGGTATTTCATGGCTTCGAATGCTCGGAACCAACGCAATAAAATCAAAAAATGAGAGCGACGATTCGGAAGGATAAACACAAGCCGCAAACGCACTTTGAGGTGCCTTGTCGACGAGTTTTTGTTCCAGCGAACGGAGCTGTTGCAACAAATTCTCCTGGTCTGAACCGTTTGTGAGCACGCGAATCGTTCCTTTTTCGGCGATTTCGATTCCACTTGAAGTTTCCTGGAATCCGCAGATAGTAGAACATCCATTGCTCTGAACCAAAAGACGGATCCTACATGCCTCCAAAACGGACAATAACTTCAAAACAATTGACCATTCTAATGGTTGTGCTGATCGCTGGACCGATCGCCTGCGGCTTGTTGTTGTCTTTTTTTACGCCGCGAAGGCCTGAGCCCGCTTTGCAAGCTCTGGTAAAGCTAGATTCAATGTGGATATCACCCAGCAAAACGCCACAAGATCGTCGACTCGTACCATGCATTTCGGTCAAGAATCCAACCGACGTGACGTGGCGTAACCTATCGATCGGGCTGAACTCGCAGTTTTATTGCCAAGAACCCAAAGGCATTCCAGCGGGAGAACACGTTTCCTTGCCGCTTGAAGTTTTTGTTTCCCGAAATGGAAGCGTTCGATTCCCTGTGGGAAATCGGGACATCAAGTTGGTGACCGTGTTTGCACAAGTCGAAAACGGTGCCCGAGCGGTGAGTGAACACGCAATGCCTGCAATGGTTTATATCCCGCGAACGAAGGATGAGGACGAAGGTTGGATCGGCGGGAAATAGGTCGGTAGTCGGTAGTCGGTAGTCGGTAGTCGGTAGTCGGTAGTCGGTTGTCAGTTGTCAGTTGTCAGTTGTCAGTTGTTAGCGGTCAGGGGCGCGCGGGATGCAATTTTTAGCGTGCTCGGAATTTTTGTAATAGAAAGGACGAGAGGCCGAAAATTGCCAACCCAATACCGCCCGTGAAAAGCGATCCGAACATCATCGGGGCTCGCGACGCAAGGTACCGTTTTATCTTGAAAAGGTCGGGGGGGTCGGGATCCGTGAGCCCTTCGTCGAGCATGATATTCCAATAATCCCAAGTGTCCGCAGGCGTTGACTCCAGAGCGTGGTTTCGGATGTCCTCTAAGAAATCGGCTTCCTTTACGTTGAGATTACCGCCGCTTTCGTTTATCAAGGTAACGTAGGAGTGCCGCTCATAGTACAGGTAGCCAGCATAAGCAAAGGCGATCAATCCAACGATAAAGGAAGCCGCGGCAATTGGCCCTAGCCATTTTGCGGCTTGGCTTGGCTTGGGTTGTTTTTTTACCGGAGCGGATGTCGCAAATTCGGCCAATTTTCGAATGGTGGGTACTTCCACCGGCTTGCCACAATTAGGGCAAGGAAGGGACATGCCCGCTTGGCTCCGATTGACGGGTATATTTGCCCCGCAAGCACACGGTAAAAGAAACTGGGACATAGCTTTGCTTTAGTAGGAAAATGGAATGGAAAGTCATAGGGAAAAATCACTACGCAAGTGTCGACCAAATGGCTCATTTCGAGAAAAACTCATTGTGGTTGTGCTGATTCTATCATCTAAGCGACTAGACCTGGAGACGATCGTAGTTAGAATGCTTCTGCACGCAAAGCACCAGAAAAAAGTGGCTGCTTTGAGGACGTAGGTTGGTTGCAACCAGCAACAACTTCCGCCCAGCCCATTTGTTGATCCCCGCACTTTGATCCTACCCGACGAGTGAAAAGCCTCGCATCCTCGACTGATTCTTTCGCGTCAAGTAAAGCTGCCAACCCCTAGTTCATGCTGCGGTTGGTCAAAATACAAAGAACACGACCGACGAACAGCGAACCCATTGCAGGCAATGAAACGTGGTAAACACATGGGCTAGAGCGTCAGGGAAGGTTCGATTCGGTCGTGTTCCAAAAGCAGCAAATATTTCCGCAATTACGTGGGCCACGTGTACTTTAACGGATTCGTCCAAATACACTGGAGTTCCCCTACCGTTATTCACGGGTTTGTGGTTTTGCCAAACGCAAGCGAACTAGATCACGGCGAACTAGATCATTGAGCCATGGTAGGCTTTCGTTATTCGTAAAAATTTACCAATTATGTTCGGAGTCACGTCGGTAAGCAGTTAGGTGCTACACTTCCTCTGCCTCGCTCTAGCAAGGTAGTAGGAAACGAAAACGCAAATTTTATTAGTTGTCCACGACAGCGAATTGTTTGGTCCCAAGCCTCTGGGCGATGGATTGGATTATTTTATGGTGTGGCGACTTCGAATGAAAGACGCGTTTTCTAGACCGGAACTTTGCTTACACACGAGCACTCCGATCCTCCATTATTTTCGTGGTTTCAGGAGCTATAACCTTGTTCGACGGCCTGTTGGATTTCGATGATGATTTGCCTCGCAGCGCTGACGACTTGGATGGCCTTCGCAAACTGTCGCTTGAGGAGGAAGGTGATGACCAGGGCGATGTCGCTGTCGTTGATGTAGTCGTTTCCGAGGATCAAGTCCAACTTGAGAGCGAAGATGATTTGCTTTCGGGGATGGAGGAGGTCGAAACTTGGTCGGATGACCCAGTTCGAATGTATTTGACTCAGATGGGCGAAATCCCACTGTTAACGCGTCAAGAAGAAATTCGGCTGGCCAAAAAAATCGAAGTCACTCGACGTCGATTCCGAACGAAGTTGCTCGAATGCGACTACGTGGTGCAATTTGCCTACAAGATTCTCAAGCGTGTTCATACCGGCGAATTGCCATTCGATCGTACTGTCCAGGTTTCGGTTACCGATCACCTGGAAAAGGAGCAAATCCTAGGACGATTACCACACAACCTCAAGACACTGGACGTGCTGCTTAAGCGAAACCGTCGCGATTATCGCAACGCGTTGAGCAAATCCATCCCAGTGAAAAAGCGTCAAGAAGCCTGGCAGTCCCTCGCTCGTCGCCGTCGCAAGTCGGTCCGATTGATCGAGGAATTGGGACTGCGTACCCAGCGGATCGAAACGATGATCGGAGTGCTTGAGCGATTGAGCGACCGAGTCGACGAGATCATGCACGATTTGGCCACCCTCAAATCGCACCAAGTAGCCCCCTCACAAGTGGCTCAGTTGCGTCGCGAGTTTCGTCAGATCCTGGTCGCAACCCAAGAGACGCCAACCTCTCTACGCAAACGCGTAAAGATGGTCAAGAAAGTTTTCACCGAGTATCAACGCGCCAAGAAGCAGTTGAGCGAAGGCAATCTTCGTTTAGTCGTTTCCATCGCCAAGAAGTATCGGAATCGCGGTTTGAGCTTCCTGGATTTGATCCAAGAAGGCAACGCGGGCCTGATGCGAGCTGTCGATAAATTCGAGTATCGTCGCGGTTTTAAGTTCTGTACGTACGCCACTTGGTGGATACGTCAGGCTATTACCCGGGCTGTTGCAGACCAAAGCCGAACCATCCGAATCCCCGTGCACATGGTGGAAACCATGTCGCGAGTCCGAAATGTTTCGCGGCAATTGCTGCAAGAGTTGGGACGCGAGCCGACCCTCGAGGAAACCGCTCGTCGTGCGGAAACAACAATTGAAGAAGCTAGGCGTGTATTGGCTATGAGCCGGTACCCGATCTCGCTCGATCGTCCAGTCGGAAACAGCGAAGATAGCCAATTTGGCGACTTGCTGCCCGACGGAACGGCCGAGAGCCCCGCCATTGGGGCCGGACAAGAGATGCTTCGCACTCGTATCAACGCAGTCCTAAAAACGCTGAGTTACCGCGAACGCGAAATCATCAAACTCCGTTACGGACTCGGGGATGGTTACAGCTATACCCTGGAGGAAGTGGGCCACATCTTCAAAGTGACGCGTGAACGCATTCGTCAAATTGAAGCCAAAGCGGTCCGCAAACTTCAACAACCAAGCCGATCCCAAGAACTAGTCGGGTTCCTCGACTAACCAAGAAGTACATCGCCGCGATTGGCTATGGCCAACCTAGCACATGTCTTCGATTGTTATCCTAAACTTTTCAAAAGCCTCGGTTGAACCCAACGTCCAGCCGAGGTTTTTTTGTGGTTTTTTTGACACTTCTCGGCGAACGCCACCACTAAATGGGCAAGATAGCAAATTGATCTAGACATGAAAGAGCCTGCGCCTTCCTAATTGGGTTTCTAACGACTCACTTGAAAGGACGCAGGCATGGATGCCGAAACACCCACAC
>JANMLD010000143.1:0-15207 GCA_031372345.1 Pirellula sp. | reverse complement strand
GCCATAATCCCTGTCGTGAAGCCAAATGGCACTCACTTTGAGCCGTACTAACGACATGAGTCTTACAATCGGAAAATTCAATTGGTGACCTAGGTGTACAAGGGCCCGGTTAGCTAAGCTCTTTGGATTGTAACACTCGGTTTGCCCGTTTGTCTGCAAAACAATGCAATCCTGGACAAAATCCCTTCACTTCATAAGCAATAGTTCAGGTGGCGGTAAACCACACGGTGGGCGTAAGCCATGAACGGTTCCTTGTTCGAAAGTCTGCTAGAAGAGTATATCAATTATGAAGGGGTGGATGCAACAAAACAAGCGGGGAGCGGCCGTGGTTGAATTCGCGATCGTGCTGCCTGTATTCGTTCTTATCTTGTTTGGCACGATCGAGGCTTGCTCGATGATCTTTTTGCAGCAGACTTTGAAAATGGCTGCATACGAAGGGGCACGCGTTGCAATTGTGCCGACGACGAGGTCCTCGGATGTAGAAAGTGCGGCGAACCAGATCTTAACGCCCAGACATATTCAAAACGCAAGCATAAGCGTTACTCCGAACGACTTTCAGTCTGCCCCCTATGGAACATTTGTTCGCGTGTCGGTTTCGGTTCCTTACCTCAGCAACTCCGTAATTCCGAGCAGTTTATACAGTCCTCGAACGCTGACTGGCAACGTTGAAATGATGAAGGAATACTAAACATGATCAAAAATAGCGGAACCTTTTTTGCTTCGAAACCATGGGCTCTCGTCTGTCGAACGGGTGCCGTAGTGCCCTTATTCGCCATCATGCTGCCGGTGGTTTTAATTGTGGCAGCATTCGCAATCAACATTGCCTATCTACAACTCAATCGAACGGAGATGTACATTGCAGCGGATGCGGCATCGAGAGCAGCCAGCCGAGAATTTGCAACAACCAACAACCAAACGAATGCGATTGCCGTCGCAAGGACCGCCACCAATCTCAATACGGTTGGTGGATGTCCATTGTTGTTAAGCAATAAAGACATCGTATTCGGTGAATCGTCTCGCGATGCACTTGAGAACCGGTACAATTTTTCCGCCGGTGGCAATAATCCAAATGCAGTTGAGGTGACAGCGCGACGCGACTCAGGTTCCCTTAGCGGCCCGGTTACGCTTCCGCTGCCACTCTTCTTCACTTCCCCTACGATCAACGCGTCCCAGACTTCTCGCGCTAACCAAATCGAAATGGACATTTCACTGGTAATAGACCGATCGGGTTCGATGGCTTACGCATCGGATGAGCCAGCGGTTTATCCACCGGTTCCTAAGGCAGCGCCGAAAGGCTGGTCTTTTGGTGACGCCGCTCCGAATCCGAGTCGATGGCGAGACGCAGTGGCAGCTGTAAAAGTCTTTCTCACTGAGATGAACAATTCTCCCGCCAACGAATACATCGCATTGACCACCTACAATCACGACAACATTCTCGATCAATTGTTGACTACCGATTACAGAAAAATCAACGATGCACTCGATTCTTACACGAAGCATTCTGACTTGGGCAGCACCAACATCGAAGGAGGGATTGCCCGCGGTGTTGAAGCATACATAACCAACTCTCGGCCATTCGCAACCAAGGTCATGATCGTTTTGACGGATGGCATCGATACCACTGGAAGCGACCCGGTCGGCGGAGCGAAATTAGCCACAGCTTATGACATCATGATCTTTGCAATCACGTTTTCGGACGAAGCCGATCAAGCAACCATGCAACAAGTTGCGGCCGTAGGCCACGGCAAACACTACCATGCAGCCAACGCAGCCGATTTAAAGCTGATATTCCAAGATATTGCCCGTCAATTGCCGATTCTGATTTCACGCTAGATAGCAAGTCGAGTCATCCTATGTTCCATACTAAAAAACGACCTCGATTTTCAGCTGTAATAACTCGTAGGGGTGCGCATTCAGTTGAATTTGCGATCGTCCTGCCGATTATGATGTTGTTTTTTGCATCGGGAATTGAGTTTGCTCGAATGAACATGCTTCGACACTTAGCAGAAAATGCATCTTACGAAGCAGCTCGTCACATCATTGTCCCAGGTGCAACGGTGTCCGAAGCCGAAGCGAAGGCGAACGCAATTCTGAGGGTCATGGGAGTTACAGGGGCAAGCCTCACCGTTTCACCTAACCCTGTACTTGAAACTACGGGTACGGTCAGTGTGAAGGTAACTTTCCCGGCGAATAAAAACCTTTGCATGGTTCCGGTGTTTTCCAAGAATTTGAATTTCGAGTCCGAAACGTCTTTGTTGACCGAACGTGGACCAATGCAACAAGTTCATGCCATCAACGCGATCACGCAAGATCCAGGTCCTCCACCAGATCCAGTTCCGCCACCGAATCCAGGTCCTCCACCAGATCCATTTGGGCTTTAAGGCGAGTGGAAGGACTACGATTGGGACGTGTCTGGTCAATCGTGCATGAATCTATTGGGCGGTGTGACCGATGGTCTACTTTGAGCCAAAACCATTGGTTTGGCGCGATCAATTGCTCCATCGACTGATTGAAATCGGGATTTTGAGGTGGAGGATTCACGTTAGGCCACCACCTTTCAAGCGGATCGCGGTAGGCATGAAGCCAGAACAGGTCGTTCGCCATTCTCGCAAAACCCTCCGCCAACTGCTGTTCGTCCACACCATCATGTCCGTGTTCCTTTAGACTCTGAACAAATTTCGGTAATAGCCAATCAAAATCGAAGTGGTTATCGGTTAGTTCACCATGCCGGATGCCCTCGATCACCAAGGCCAGAATCACTGGTTTGTAAATCGTTGCCGTTTGCATCCCATCATTGAGGCGTTATGAATTGCTCAGTAGCCTTGGCGGGATCATCAAACAGAACAGCCGTTTTTCGGTCTGCAGCCAATCCCATCTCGGCGGATTGCAGATAGCACATGTGTTTCGCGACGGTATTGTCCAGTTCGTCGCGGTTCGCTTGTCCGCCATGCTCCTGAAGCCACTCGCGTTTGGTGTTGTAGCCCGACTCCGTGATAGATTCCGATTTGTTCGAATCGAGCCGGCTCACAGTACAACCACCGTCCGTCACTTGCGTAACCACGTACCGTGCGTCCTTTTTGGGGCTCATGAAGACCACGCGTTCATCTGCATAGCTTCGCATCAGTTTCAGGAAGCTCGATTGTGTTTCAACGGCAGGCGGCGCGACGTCGGCATAAGCAGCGTCGAGCAACGGCTGGAAGAAGCTGCATGCGTTATAGAACTCATTAGCGATATCAGTATCGCCAGATAGTTGCTCGGGAAGCCAGTACTTTGAAATGCAAGCACCACCCTCGGAAGTTGCAGCAAACTGCAGCCACTGATCGAAGGTCTCGAAGTCGGATTCACCAGGTCCGAGCTTCCATCGCTTGCGCAAGGTCCATCCTTGCGCAACCGTTGCTCCGATTTCCTGACGCAGTTCAAGCGGCAATCGCTGCAGGCCCATCTTGAGCTGCGCAAGTGCAATCTCGCTTTTCTGCCGAGTCTCAACGTTGTTAATCTGTCCAGATCCTGAACCAAGGCAAAAACAAATCTCGACGCCGGGTCCCCAGACAATCAAGGCCACTTGCAATCCATACGACTTGTTCGGAACAGCCTTCGGATAGACGCAGCTCCAAAGCTCCTTAGGCGTCCGGCCATTCGGTGTTGGATGTGAAGAGAACTCCTTAACCTTAGTCGAGCCCGAATATCGCCGAGCCGCTTCAATCGCCACGTTCTTCAGGCGATTCCACAAATCCTTGATGGAGTTGCGATCGCTCTCGTCTGCATCGTTCCAAGGCTTGCTCTCTTGGTAGCGAGCGAGAAGTTGACAATCGTTTGGCGTGAATCGCATGTCTTGCATTCTTCAATTCGAGTTAATTGTCGCTATTCATGCGGATTTCCAACTAGAACCACTCTTCCGGTAACTTCAAACGAGACTGTATCGAAGCAAAAACCATTCTATGCTATCAAATTCCTGTAGAGTTTGATAGACTTTCAGCAGTCAATTCGGCGGTTCAAAGAGGACTCAAAAATGAAAATCAAAGTCAGCGAGTACGTGAAGGTAGCCGAGGCCGCGGAGATTCTTGGCGTGTCGCATGGTACAGTTCGCACCTGGGCCGAGGCCGGGAAAATCCCAATGCAGAAAAACCCAGCGAATGGATACAGATTGTTTTTACGAGCGGATTTAGATTCGTTCTTGGAAAACTGTGCTAGGCCAGTCAACAAAAACGATCTCTCTTCGGAAATGTCGATTTCGACTCGAAAGCGAGCGACGTAGAAAGCGACGTTACACCAAAAACATCCTATTCGGCGTCCAACCAAAGCCTCCAACTACGCCGCACTGCCCAATCGCCAAAAACATTTATGACCACGCCATCATCGTTCAACTCACCTAACTTCGGCTTCCTTGCGAAGCATGATGTTATTTTGGTGAAGCATGCCGCTCTCGCTGAGCGATATGTATTTGATGATGCAAATTCATCGCTGATCAAGCTGCGGCAATTCGCTGAGTTGTTGGCGGAGCACTGCGCAGCCTATGCAGCCATTCCTGTTGACGAGCAAGATTCGTTTCTTAGTGTGCTCGACAAGCTTTGGAATGCAGGAGTTTTAGGGGCGCAAGTCAGTCAACTGTTTCATGGCATACGGAAATCTGGCAATGAAGCGGCTCATGGACACTCAGGCGATCGTCGCGAAGCACTGCATCAACTGCAGATGGCAAGGAAGCTTGCCATCTGGTTTCATCGAACTTTCGGCAACGACAAGACCTTCGAGGCAGGCTCCTTCATCGTTCCTCCCGATCCTGCAGCAGCGGAAAAGGAACTTCTCGACGAACTGAATCGACTTCGAGAAGCTGAGGTTGTTGCCGCCAATCAAGCAGCGGACTTGAAAGCGACGCTTGAAACTGAGCTTCGTCAAAAAGCCGAGGCTGAATCGAAGGCAAAACTCGCGTATGACGACCTTGATGCAGCTTTAGAGCTCGCTGCGGAAAGTGAGCAGCAACTCGCAACTGAACGGAAAAAGTTTCACGAGCGTTTGAACGAGCTACTAGCCACGACCGCTGCAGAGCCAGTTGACAAACGAAACGCGACGGTGACGGCCGCGCTCGCGCAGGATGCAAGTCTCGAACTTGACGAACAAGCAACCCGACACATCATCGATTCACAGCTACGCGAGGCGGGCTGGGAAGTCGACTCACTGACCTTGCGCCACTCCAGAGGAACACGTCCCGCCAAAGGTCGGAACATCGCGATTGCTGAATGGCCTACAAAGAACGGTCCAGCCGATTACTTGCTCTTTTTCGGGCTCTGCCCGGTTGCATCTATTGAGGCCAAAAAGTTCAAAGTCAGTGTCGCCAGTCGCGTTGATCAAGCTGCCCGCTACTCGAAGGGCTTCCAAACTGAATTGAGTTTCGAATCCAACGGCGGCCCATGGCGAGAATATCATGTGCCTTTTGCTTTTGCCTCGAATGGTCGGCCCTACCTACCGCAGATTGAAGAACAATCCGGCGTCTGGTTTCACGATCTTCGCGAGACAACCAACAAGCCACGCGCTTTGAAGACCTGGTACACACCCCAAGGCTTAGCTGACTTACTCGCCCAAGACATTCCCCACGCTGAAGAAAAACTCACAGTTGAGCCGCTGGATTACTTACCACTTTACGACTTTCAGAAAGCCGCAATCGAAGCAGTTGAATCGCAGCTCGCCGCCGGCCATCGTCGAATCTTAATTGCAATGGCCACAGGCACCGGCAAGACACGTACCTGCTTAGGTATGTTGTACCGATTGATCAAATCCAACCGTTTCCGTCGGGTCCTTTTTCTCGTTGACCGAACATCGCTGGGCGAGCAAGCCGAGGGAACCTTTGAAAACGTCAGGCTCGAAAATCATCAATCGTTTGACGACATCTATGACATCAAGAAGATGGGGACACTCAAGCCAGATTCCGACACGAGGCTTCAAGTCGCAACAGTGCAAGGAATGTGTAAGCGAATTCTCGGAAACGAGGACTCCGAGCCCGTGCCGGTCGACTGGTACGATTGTATCATTGTCGATGAATGCCATCGAGGTTATGCGCTCGACATGGAGATGTCGGAAAAGGAAATGCAGTTTCGCAGCCCAGCCGATTACTTGAGTCGCTATCGCCAAGTCCTCGATCATTTCGATGCTGTTCGCATTGGGCTCACAGCAACGCCGGCACAGCACACATCCCAAATCTTCGGGCCCCCGATCTTCGAATACAGTTATCGACAAGCCGTCATCGACGATTATCTTTGCGACCACGAGCCACCGTATCGATTCATAACCGACTTGGCCACTAGCGGAATGGTATGGCAAAAAGGTGACGAAGTTGATGTTTTTCATTCTGGCGATAAGACAGTCAAGAAATACCAAACACCGGACGAAATCAAGATCGAGGTCGGCGAATTTAACAAGCGAGCTATCACCGAGAATTTCAATCGTGTGATTTGCCGCGAGCTCATCAACCACATCGATTTTGATGGCTCCGGAAAAACGCTCATCTATTGTGTGAACGACGATCACGCTGATCGTGTGGTTCGAATTCTCAAGGAGGAGCTGGATGATGCATTCGGGGCATTCCCAAATGACGCCGTGAAGAAAATCACAGGTAGCATCGATAAACCATCCGAAACGATTCGCCGATTCAAGAACGAATTTGATCCTCGCGTCGCTGTTACCGTTGACTTGTTGACCACGGGCATCGACGTTCCTGAAATCACGAACTTAGTTTTTCTAAGACGTGTCAGCAGTCGTATTCTCTACGACCAAATGCTCGGGCGCGCGACACGAAAGTGCTCTAATCTGTATGGCGATGGACAACACAAAACTGCGTTTCGCATTTTTGATGCAGTAGACCTCTACAACGCTCTATTGCCGATGACCGACATGAAACCAGTAGTGGCTCGTCCAAGTCTAACATTCGGTCAACTCATAACCGAGTTGCGCGATATCGAGGACGTAGAGTTCACGGAAGAGTCGAAGCGACAATTACTCGGCAAGCTGCGACGCCGCAAGCTCACGGCAACGCAAGAAGAGAAGATGCAGTCGCTATTGTCACCAAGTGGTGCATCGACCGGTCTGAACACGGAAGCCCCCAGCGACTGTCCATCACTACCAGGTGCACCTCGAAAACTGTCCCAAGCAACGAACCAATTGTGTGACCTATTGAATGCAAAAAGTCCAAAACAAATCGCAGAGTGGTTCGACACAAATGTGAACGTGCTCGCAATTCTCGACGACACGACATCTGCGGGCAGTTATGTGTTTATCTCAAAGCACCAAGATCTCGTTCGATCCGTGGAGACCGGATACGGCACAGCAGCGAAACCCGAGGATTACATCGAGTCCTTTCGAAGGTACGTAACGGAGAATCAAGACAAGATACCTGCATTGATCGTCGTGACCACTCGACCACGTGATTTGACCCGTGCTCAATTGCGTGAACTAAAGCTAGTCATGGACGAAGCGGGGTTCACTGAGCAAAACCTGCGTGTTGCAGTACGCGAAACGACGAATCAAGACATTGCCGCGTCGATCATCGCTTACATTCGCCACGTGGCACTTGGCCAGCCGCTGGTTCCGCATTCTGATCGTGTACGATTTGCCATGAAAAAGATCTTGGCAAGTCGATCATGGACTGAACCGCAACGAAAGTGGTTAGAGCGGATTGGCAAACAATTGGAACATGAGATCATCGTTGACCGCGCTGCACTCGACGCCGGCCAGTTTAAAGAAATGGGCGGCTTTACGCGTTTGGACAAAGTGTTCAAGGGCGAACTCGAAACAATCCTCCGCGACATCGCAGAAGCAATGTGGATTGCCGCGTGATACAAGATTGACGAATACTAAGGAGAATAACAATGGAATTATCTAAGAAGAAGAACCCAATGGGACTTGACCGTCCAACTATCTCATCGATTGAAATCAAAAAGCTTTTTGGTGAGTTCAATTATTCTATTGCACCATCGCATGAAGGGGGAATTGCGACACCACTCGTCATTCTATACGGAGACAATGGTTCTGGAAAAACAACAATATTAAACTTGCTAGTCCACATACTTTCGCCTGAACCATATGCTGGGCATAGAACCGCTATTGGCGAAACACATTTGCAAGAGTTTTCTGTCACTCTTTCCGACGGTCATTGCATTTCTGCCAAACGTGAGATTGGCAAATTTGTCGGTGAATACGAGCTGTCTATATCTGTTAATTCGCGAACGATTGTTGAGTATCGGTGGACTCCGGATCGGCGCCGAAGAATTGAAAGCGAATCTCCTAACGAGGATGACGCGCCGTATACTCTTTTTTGTGATACTCTTCGTAATATTGGAGCAGTAATTCATTTTCTGTCAGATAGCAGAAAGGTTTTGTCTTTCCAACGTAGTCGTGGGGAGCGTCGGCCGCGAGAGATAGATGAAATGCTTCGTTCCAGAGTTATGCACGGAGGAGCATTGATCTTCCACGAAGAAGAAGAAGATTCGTGGCTGCAATCTACGATAAAGAAGGCAGTGCAAACCGTACGCTCTCTAGCACTAGCGGGTACGAATCGCGGCTTTGAGTCGGCGAATCAGATCTACAAGGAAATAGTTTCACGAATTATTGCCGCGGACGAAGATTCGATTGGTGATGCTACACAATTCAGGGCAATTCTCCAAGAACGCTTTACACTTCTGGGCGAACGCAATTCAAGTTATGCGCAATGCGGATTGACGCCAGCGCTTGAAGTTGCAGACCTTGAGTCGCTTCTCGGTAAGGCTCCACCAACTTCTTTACATTTGCTGAATCGAGTTCTATCCCCATATCTGGATGGAATCCAGGCTCGTTTAGATGCACTGGAAGATGCTCAAAAGGTCGTCACCTCGTTCTCATCCCTGATGTCAGACTTTTATCGCGGCAAATCGGTTTCTTTACATGTTTCCGAAGGCATATCCATTACCACGAGTCGCGGCCAGCCGCTTCGTCCGGAAGACCTTTCGTCTGGCGAGCAGCAACTAATGCTATTAATGTGCAATGCTATAGTTGCCCGACGAGATTCGGTAGTTTTTGCGATTGATGAGCCTGAACTTTCGCTCAATGTCAAATGGCAACGAAAATTGGTGGATGCACTCCTTGATGTCATGAGTGGGTCGCGTTGCCAGCTACTCCTGGCCACTCATTCAATTGAACTGTTGGCTAAGTATGCCAACAATGTCGTGCATCTACAGGAGGAGAACGAAGATGAATAGTGTGCCCAGGCGAACAATGGAGGAGCTTGTTGCGCGCTACAGATTGGAACCATCAATGAGAGATTTATTTGTAGAGGGTAGATTCGATGCAAGGGCGTTCCGAAGATTTGCAAGAGACCAAGAGCTCGATATCTCAATTTACGAAATCGACAGCGTTGAATGCACGGCAGCCGAATTGGCACAGTTGAATTTGCCGGACAACACGCGAAGTCGTGTCATCTGGCTTGCGGTAAAGCTCTCGCAGTTCCTTGGACACGAGAGCCCGGCGGTTCGATGCATTGCAGACACTGACTTTGATTCGATTCTCGGAATCAATTGGGAATGTGGACTTTTGGTGTTTTCTGATCTACCCAGCCTCGAAGTATATTTCTTCGCGCCGGAAATTTTGGAACGAGTGCTTTCAGATTGTGTGGGCATCGACGTCAACATCGAGGAATTGTATGCATCGATGAAAGAAGTTCTTAAGGAGCTCTTCATCGCACGTGGAGCTAACGAAAAGCTACACTGGGGTATGTCCTGGATGGAGCCTTGGAAATGTATCGAGATAGTCAGGGGCTCGAGCAAGATTACGTTCGATTATCGGACATTTGAAAGTCGCTATCTGAACAAGAACCAACGTTTAAACCACATCGCAATGTACCAAGAAGGTATTCGGAAAATCACGGAACAAAGCAATGGAGTTACATGCATTCGAGGCCACGATGCTTTTGAATTGCTCGCATACTGGCTTAAGAAGCAGAACGTTGAGCCGAAATATTGTGACGAAGATGTCTTGTTGGCAATTTCAATTGGGAACGCAAGCCCTACGTCGATGTTGAAATTTCCTATGTTTCAGGCTATTTCAAACTGGGGTTCCGGTCAGCCCAAAATGCAAAGTGAGATTTTGAGCAAATGACTTCAACATCTGACATTGTCGCTAAACTCTGGTCGCTGTGCCACGTCCTACGTGACGATGGCATTACGTATCACGAGTATGTGACCGAACTCACGTTTCTTCTCTTCCTCAAGATGATGAAGGAGACGCAGCAAGAAAAGCTCTTGCCGGCAGGTTATCGCTGGGATGATCTAACTGCGAAAGACGGTGTCGATCAATTGGCTTTCTATCGATCATTGCTAGTACACCTGGGTAATGAAGGCTCCGGTCGAGTCCAGGCGATCTTTGCCAACGCCAATACGTCACTTCGACAGCCAAAGAACCTTGCCAAGATCGTTGGCGACATTGACAAGCTCGATTGGTATTCTGCTCGCGAAGAAGGTTTAGGTGATCTGTACGAAGGCTTGCTAGAAAAAAATGCGAGCGAGAAGAAGTCGGGCGCTGGCCAGTACTTTACTCCGCGACCATTGATCGAGTGCATGGTCAACTGCATACAGCCGCAACCTGGTGAGATCATTCAAGATCCAGCGTCTGGGACCGGCGGCTTTCTGATTCAGGCCGATCGCTACATTAAGGCGAAGACGGACGATCTGTTCTCGCTCAACACAAAAGAACAGAACTTTCAGCGCAAACAGGCCTTCGTCGGTGTCGAACTGGTTCCCGATACGCACCGTCTGTTGCTGATGAACTGTCTTCTGCACGGAATCGACAGCGATATGGTGCTGGGGGATACTCTTTCGCCAGACGGTACACGACTACAGAAAGCCGATATCGTTTTGACCAATCCGCCGTTCGGCACAAAACGTGGCGGAGGAAAACCAACACGCGACGATTTTACGTACGTCACAGGCAACAAACAGTTGGCATTTCTGCAACACATCTATCGAACTATCAAACCGGGAGGACGAGCGGCTGTCGTACTGCCCGACAACGTGCTGTTTGAAGAAGGGATTGGGAGCAAGATACGTGCGGATTTGATGGACAAGTGCAATCTCCACACAATCCTGCGACTTCCAACTGGCATCTTTTACGCGCAAGGAGTGAAGACCAACGTTCTGTTCTTCACCCGGGGCGAAAAGGAGCATGGCAATACAAAGCAAGTCTGGGTGTACGACCTACGAGCCAACATGCCATCATTTGGTGTTCGTACGCCATTGACTCATGATCACTTCGTCGAGTTCGAGAAAGCGTTCGGAAAGAAGTCCGACGGTACTAGCAAGCGAACGGATCAAGGGGAGGGAAGCCGCTTCCGCTGTTTCAATCGAGCTGAACTAACGAAGCGCAGCGAAAACCTTGATATCAACTGGCTCAAGGACGAGAACGCCAGCAACCATGATGAACTTCCCGCACCCGACGTCATCGCCGCCATGATCCGCGAGCGACTCGCCACGGCAATGGAGGAGATGGACGCGCTGAGTGAATTGCTCGAGGGCGAGGAAGTCAAGCTATGAGCGACGGGGAAGAGGTGTTGCCGAACGGATGGGAATTTACGTCAATCGGTGATGTCACGCACGCTAAGGTTGATCAGATAGAGCGATCTGGACCTCTGACTTATATTGACATAGGGGCCGTGGACAATCAATCAAAGTCGATTGATGAACCAAATCGGCTTGGTAAGAATGATAAGATACCGAGTCGTGCCAGACAGGTCGTTGCAACAAATGACGTGTTGGTTTCGATGACCCGCCCCAACCTAAATGCGGTTGCGATTGTGCCGCAGCAGTTTGATAATTCGATAGCGTCGACGGGATTCGACGTCCTCCGTCCAATTGAAGTCGAGCCACGCTGGCTATTCAATATCGTAAAGAGCAATCATTTCATTGAATCAATGTCCGAGATTGTTCAAGGCGCTTTATACCCAGCGGTTCGACCAAGTGACATCCGCGAGTTCAAGATTCCAGTTCCACCCTTAGCCGAGCAGCGGCGGATCGTGGCGAAGATCGAGGCATTGCAGGAGCGGAGTCGAAAGGCGAGGGAGGCTTTGGCTGAGGTTGGTCCGTTGCTGGAGCAGTTTCGCCAGAGCCTGCTGGCCGCCGCCTTCCGAGGCGACCTCACCGCCAACTGGCGCGCCGCCAACCCCAACGTCGAACCCGCATCCGAACTCCTCAACCGCATCCGCCAAGAACGCCGCCAAAAATGGGAACAATTAGAAATCGCCAAATACAAAGCCAAAGGCAAACAACCTCCGACAGGCTGGCAGACAGCGTACCAAGAACCTGAACCAATCAATGGAACTGGGTTACCGGCACTCCCGAAATCTTGGTGCTGGACGAGGGCCGAGGAGGTTTGCGCGTACATAACGAAAGGTACAACACCGGCAAAAGAAAGCATGACTCAAGACAATGGGGAAGTTCGATTCCTTAAAGTTGGCAATCTAACTTTCTCAGGGGCACTCGATTTTTCAAAAGAGAACGCTTACATCAACAGTGGTACACATAACTCAGGTGTTTATGCAAGATCGCGGGTATATCCAGGTGACGTGCTGATGAATCTCGTAGGGCCTCCGTTAGGAAAGGTCTCAGTGATTCCAACCGATCTTGAACACTCAAATGTCAATCAAGCCATTGCAATCTTCAGACCTCTTGAGGGTCTTAATTCTTCGTACCTAACTATGGTTTTGACGACACCGTCAATTCTTGATCGTATCATCAGCCGCGCCAAGCAAACTTCAGGTCAACGTAACTTGACACTTGACCTCGCACGTGGGCTTCCTATTCCGCTCGCGCCGCTTGCCGAACAAGCGGAACTGGCAAGGCGATTGGAGCAGTCACTCTCAAGTATCGAGAACTTAGAAACCGATTTTGCCTCATCGGAAGTCGAGCTAACGCAACTCAATCAATCCATCCTCGCCAAAGCATTCCGAGGGGAACTGGTCCTGCAAGACCCGAACGACGAACCGGCCTCCGAACTCCTCGCCCGTATCCGTGCCGACCGCGAGGCTGCTGGCTCTGCGAAGAGTCCGAAGGCGACAAAGCCGCGAAAACAAAGGGCCGCCGCCAAATGAGACTCGATAGTCTGCGGGTCGCCAACCTACTTTCGTTCGGCCCAGAACAACACTTCGACCAATTCACAAAGTTTAATCTGTTCGTTGGGAGGAACGGTTCCGGTAAAAGCAACTTGCTAAAACTGATCGGAAACCTACCCACCGAAATTGACGCGATAAGAGGGGCAGTCACTGTTGATAAAGCAGGAGAGCTGCAGGCAATACAGACTTATCACGCTCGATTCCCGTTTGACTCTCACAATCGCAACAGACGCCACGCGGATTATCGACCACATCGTGCAGGCGGTGGCACGCTGTTGTTGACTTACTCTCACAAGTATGACATCAATAAGCCCGAAGAGCAGAAATCGATCGACTTCCGAAATGGCGAACATATCTCCGGTGACTTCACGGAATTCACCCGACAAGTTGCGTCGATCGGGCCATACAACGAAGAGGGGAACTTTCTGCACCAGTTCAGCAAGCTCTTACGTGGAAACAAACAGAGATTGCGACTCTTGAATTTCGGTATCTACTTTGTATTTCGAAGAGCACTCTTTTTTCATGACGATGGTACCTATGGCGAAATCGAAAGTCGAGCACGGGGCGCGGAGATAACGGGCGGTTCTTGGAGCCCATCGGACGACTATTCCATATTGGCGACGGGAGTATTCCGAGCAGCTCAATTGATCATTCGATTCCTTGCGGCTCACGACAGGTCCATTATCCTGATTGATGAACCTGAGGACTGGCTGGAACCACGTGCCTGTCGCCAACTTTGGCGATTTCTGTTTTGGCTTTCGGTTCACGAAGAGAGCTCGGAAACAAGAACTGGCGAAGAGAAAGAACTTTTCGACTCGGTTGAAAATGTCTGGGAAGTGTGGAAGCAAGACTTAGGCAGAATAGGACTGCGGGTAGAAGATGCGGAGGAGCCAATCCCGTTTTCGAATCCTAAGCAACTGTTTGTTGCCACTCATTCTAGCGTGTTGATCAATGAGTTTCTCGCCCTTAGGGACGTTGCCACGATCTACAACTTTGAACCAGCATTCTTGGATAACAGCCATGACCGTTCTGCAACATTTAATGCAATATTACCAAACGAGAAGAAGATTCCAGCAAACCCAATCATAAAGGAGACGCTCTTTTCCGTTGCAACCAGAGTCGGTCGATACAACGAGCTTTTGGATAGTCTCGGTTGCCACGGATCGGACCTACTACAAACGAATGGAGTGATTTGGGTCGAAGGTCCGTCAGACATAATTTACATCCAGAAGTGGATCGAGATGTTCTGTATGGAGAACAATCGACGAACGCTAAAGAAGGGAAGTGCCTACGAATACCAGATGTATGGAGGTTCTCTTCTCGATAGTTTGTGCATGATTGTAGAAGGACTCGAGGCAGACGAGCAAAAGAAGAAACTCGTCGAGATGTTCAGCTTTAGCAGAAACGCTTTTGTAATAATTGATAGCGACGCAATCGAAAAAGATGGTGTAGTCGTGGACAACTCTAGCTTTGCAGCCGCGAAAGCGTTTATGTCCGAACAATTTAACGATTTGAACGGATATGGCTACAAAATCGGCATGTGGTTTGACGAAGGGGACACGGAGTTTAAGACAATTGAGGACTACCGTCTGATTACTGATCCAATCCGTCCCGAATGGCGATCCAAGACAGTGCACGCCCACAAAGTTGTTGGTGCTTGGGAAGGCAGAACCTTTTCTGAATTTCCGCTGCAACTGCAGGACCGAATACGAAATCTGGTTGATGTAATTGACTCATGGCAACCATACTAGTCGGGCTCTGCAGATTAATGGAACAGGCGAAAACGCAATTTGATAAATCCGGCCCATCAGGGCATCCCTTGCCGATTCGGTTGCACAGACAGCTTGCGACAATCTGCTTCCGGACTCCGTCCTCAAACGGAACGGGAAATACACTAAGAACGAGCAGCTAAAATGGCCCATCTAATCAGAACATTAATTGGCGACTGTCATTTCCGATTAGAAATTTAGCCACTTTTGCGGTTTGGCTGGCGCTTAGGTTGCGTGATTACTGGCTGGGATTTCTGCGCAGAATAAACTTACGATGAATAGATTTTTCGAAAAGTGTGCGATCAGACGCGAGTTGGA
>JANMLD010000138.1:0-49223 GCA_031372345.1 Pirellula sp. | reverse complement strand
CAAACTGATCCAAACTGAACTGACCTGTTCTGACCTGTTCGCTGCCGCTGGTTAGATGCGTCTATTTGGATCGGTTTATGCAATCGGCGTTGAGAAACAGGACATCCGTCGGCGGAGCGACGGATCCACGTGGGCCGGGCCACATTACAAAAGCCCCATGGTCGGTTCTAACCCGAACATGTGGTTCATGTTTTGGATGGCCGCGCCGCTCGCACCCTTCACCAAATTGTCGATGGCCGAAATAAGAATGATCCGAGGACCATTTTCGCGGACCGTAATGTCCACGTAATTCGTTCTTGCGACAAATCGAGTGGCCGGCAAATGCGATACGACGCGTACGAATGAGCTAGGGTCATAGTAGGTGTTCAAGCACTCTCGAATCTGATTGGGCGTTACACCCGCCGCTGGATGGACGTAGATGGTGGACAAGATTCCGCGTTCCATCGGGGTCAAATGCGGGGTGAAGACGATTTCCGGTTCGACCCCACTGAAGCGTTTGACGATGTCAACGATCTCCGGCTGATGGCGATGGTGACCAACCGAATAAGCGGAGATGCTCTCGTTCACTTCGCAGTAGAGATTCCCAAGCTTGGGTGTTCGTCCAGCACCGCTGACTCCCGACTTGCTATCGACGATGATATCCATCGGCGAAATGAGTCCTTCCTTAAGCAGCGGCGACAATGGCAAGATGGCCGAGGTGGGATAGCAGCCAGGGTTGGCAACCAATTTGCAGTCCTTTAAGTCGCCAGCAAAAAGCTCAGGCAAACCATAAGGGGTCATTCCCAAACGACCCGCATCCGGATGGACTTCGCCGTACCACTTTTCATAAAGAGCAGGGGTGCTCAGACGGTAGTCCGCGGACAAGTCAATCACACGGCAACCCGCGTCAAGCAATTGCATCACATGATGCGCTGAGGCCCCATGCGGCAAACACGAGAAAGCCACATCGCATCGCTCGGCAACTTGTTGCGGCGTCAAGTCCTCAACGGGGAGCTTGAGTCGGCGAATAAGACTAGGATGCATGTCGGCGATCATGCTCCCATCCGCTTGTCGACTAGTGGCTGCCAGGATTTGCACTTGAGGGTGCCCTATGAGCCATTCGATCGCTTCGATTGCCGTATAACCAGAAGCGCCAATAATGCCGACACGAATCATTCGAATGCCTTTTCATAGCTAGGTTAAGACTGGACTAAGCTTCCAAACACTCCTAAAGGGAGCGGCAGATATGCTTTTACCGGGAGGGCGAGGCTCCTGCCGAGCTAACGCCAAGCTCGGCAGGAGCCTCGCTCTCCCAAATGAAGACACGGCAAATTGCAGTATCCCAACCCGAAGCGTACGCGAGGGACAATTTCAAAGCTCCCTCACTTACGTATCGAGTTATGATTGGTAGTTTTCACATCGCTGATCGCCCAATTCTACGCGAAACTCAGAATCTGGCTACATGAACCAAGGCTCCTGAATCTGTTCGGTCAAAATTTCACGAACCATGTTTCGAAGTTGCCCTAGGACCATGGCCGTCGCACCCCAAACGAAATGCTCACCGACACGGTAGCCAGGTGCATCGAACTGCACAGTGCCACGTTTCAGCGTGCCGACGGTGACCGCCTCGTCGCCAATCAAGTCGCGAAGCGGTAGGAAGATCAGCTCGGCAACTTCATCTGGGTTGGGCCGGAAGGATGGACGAAGTGAAGTGACCGCAACTATTGGCGTGACCAAATGCCGACTCGCGTAAACGTACAATGGAGTCAACTCTCCAATGGGTTGCATGTATTCGGTTGTGCAGCCGAGCTCTTCGCCAAACTCTCGGCATGCCGTTCGCCATACGGTTTCGCCCGCATCGGATCTTCCCCCGGGCAAGGAGACTTGGCCACCGTGGTCGGCCATTTGGGTTGGACGAAGTGTTAATGGAATCGTCCAATCGGAACCAGAGATCGGAATCAAGCAGATGAGGACCGCGGCGGGGTGCGAGTATTTGGGCGCTGGGCCACGATGACGACCATACGCGTACTGCGGCGCCAACTCGCGATGCGAATTACAATGCCCTTTTTTTTCCCAATTCGCCATATTCCTACGGAGCAACTCAGGCAGGTTCGAAAGGTCTCCCGTCTCGTTCATTTCAATTCGTTTTCGGTTTGGCTAAAGCGATTTGCAAGATCACTTTTGACGAGAATCAAATGGGAACGTACATTACGCCCACTTCCTTGCATCCATTCTACGCGAAAAAAACATCGATTACGACACGAAAAGCCATGCACCACCTGCCTTGTTTGCTGCTCATTCGACACGCCCAGTCGGAGAACAATGCCCTCGAGGATCAATTTCGCGTTCCCGACCCTGACATAACCGACTTAGGCGCCGCCCAATCCAAAAAGCTAGCGGCTATTGTCGCCAAGCTTTCCCCTACAGTCTTGTACTGTAGCCCATTCCGACGTTCCTTGGAAACGACGCGATGGATTGCCCAACAGACCGGGACAGTCCCAAGTGTACGCCAAGATATTTACGAACAGGGGGGCTGTCACAGCGGTTACCAACCAGGGCGCCGTATCGCTCACACGGGGATGACTCGGCAAACACTTTCGCAGCAATATTACGGTTGGCATTTGGATGAACGCATCAGCGAGCAAGGCTGGTACGATCTCGATCACTACGAAACAGCCGACGAAGCTCGCCAACGTGCCCAGCGCGTTCGCAAATGGTATGAATCCGAAACGCAGTTGCATAGCAACCTTGACCGAGTCGCCATGGTGATCCACGCCGACTTTAAGATGCGACTACTAGAAGCCTTTTTGGAAGATGATTCCATTGAGGAGCAACTCGGTGATATCATTAACACTTCCATCACCCGATTGTCGCTGGCCAAGGGACGCTGGAGGATGGACTACTGGAATTCGTTCTCGCATTTGGATCCCCATGAAATCTCATGTTAAGCGAGCTGCGAATATGCATTTACCGGGAGGGCGAGGCCACCCCTTTAAACGTGTCTTTATCGACTTTGCCCAACCCATTCATTACTCGGGAGGGTGAGGCTCCTGCCGAACCATGGCGCCGCAAGCTCGGCAGGAGCCTCTCTCTCCCAAAAGCATTCATCACTGAAAGAAGCACTAATGTCAATATCGCCCAAGATCCTTGCCTTTGCTGGCAGCACTCGAAAAGACTCCTTCAATAAGAAGCTATTGCAGATCGCTGCCAATGGTGCGATGGGTGCAGGGGCCGAAGTCACTGTAATCGATCTGAAAAATTACCCCTTGCCGTTGTTCGATGAAGACTTAGAGGCAGCAGACGGCTTGCCGCTTAATGTCTTGACCCTTAAAAAACTCTTTCTGACGCATCACGGATTGATCATTGCGTCACCCGAGTACAACAGTTCGATGACGGCCGTCTTGAAGAACACTCTTGACTGGGTTTCTCGCCCGGCTCCAGGAGAAGCATCTTTGGCTGCGTTTCAAGGCAAGGTTACGAGCATCATGAGTGCATCGCCTGGCGGCTTGGGCGGTCTTCGCGGCTTAGTCCATCTACGGTCCGTCCTCGGCAACATTGGGGTGCTAGTGCTGCCGGAACAGATTGCCGTTTCCAAGGCATATGAAGCGTTTGACAGCAATGGCGCTTTGAAGGACGAAAAGCAGCAGGCCGCCGTGCAGAACTTGGGCAAGAAGCTAGTGGATACAGTTCGCAAACTCATGGGTTAGGCAAGATCGCAATTTCATTTCCTGGAGCCGTTGAAGCAGAGCACATGGGCCATCCAGATTTCCGATTTAGCGGAAAATTTTTTGCGAGCTTGAATGCCGCCGATGGCGACTTGGGGATGGTCAAACTGACTCCAACTCAGCAAGCGGCATTTCTGGAAACCCATGGCGAGGTTTTTTTACCATGCAGCGGCGCCTGGGGTAGGGCGGGCTGCACTCATATTGTGCTAGCCTCTGTTCGGCCAAAACTTGCCCGTTCTGCATTGGAATTAGCGTTCGAAAACGTCGTTGAGTCTCACCCAAACGACCCAAGCCAAAGAGTAGCTGAATTCGTTTAACCGCGTGCCCAACGGGCCGCGCGCACTACAAGACGCGGGGCGCGTGCACTATAAGACGCGGGGCGCGTGCACTATAAAACGCGGGGCGCGTGCACTATAAAACGCGGGAAGATGCCCACGCGGTTAAACGAGGTAACCTTACGTTCGAAAAAACTCAAAAAGGAGAACTTGAAATGGGATCCAAACAACACCCATCATCGGCTGGATTTTGAGTGGCTTGATCGCAATCCTGTTAATCGGCCCCAGCGCGATGGGGAAATTCATGGAATGGGAGGAAAAGGACAAGATGTTCTCGCACATCGGCTTTTCGTCCGAATTAATTTTCAAGATTGGCATCCTGGAGGTAATTCTTGCAATTATCTATCTCATTCCCAGGACGGCTTTCATTGGAGCGATTTTGCTGACAGGCTATCTCGGGGGCGCCACCGTCACGCACATGCGTGTCGGCGATCCATTTATAGCGCCGGTTATTATTGGGGTCGTGATGTGGATCGGGCTCGGATTGCGGTCCCCAGTGATTTTTACGTTGGCGATGGGTGGATCCTCGGCCCCAAAAAACGCGTAACTCGTGTTCTTGACATGCTTTGTTGTCCAATTGAAGGTGGTGTTCGCCGAGAATTATCCAGTTTTCACAATTTCGAAACGAAATCTCCGAATTTCGTGTTCGGTTCCTGGCTCCATTTGCGTCTTTATAAGTAGCCGGTTGGTACTCACGCCCGCCAACCGGCTTTCCATTCTCAAAAGTTACGTTTGTCCACTGCTGCAATTTGCCTGGGATGAAGTACAATATCTTATAGTCGGTAAGGACTATTTGACTGATTGGCCTTGCGCCTGTGGCGGCATCTATTCTTACCGCGGCTCGCTGGCCCCCTGCCTGACTCCCACCTCGATTTCGCTGAAATCGTCCCCACACGAGTTCCCTTCCAATGCGTTTCTGCCTGGTTCCCTTTGCACTTAGTCCAATCATCTTCGGAATGCTCGCCTTGGAATGCTTCGCTCAGTTTGGCGCCCCCGAGCTACAAACTCTGCCGCAATTGGGCGGCAAAGCTGGCCAGGCACCACCCGCTATTAGCACTGCAACTGGACAAGCACTGGCAGGCACCGTTTCGGATTGGACCATTCCGAGTTTCAACGCAGAATCGATCCCCGCAGATACGGAGCCGGGAATCTACCAAGTTCAGGCAATCGGCCCGAACGGGCTATCCAACGGGCGTAGTTTCATGGTGACTACGGAGCCTTGGGTTTTGGTCATTGGAAACGAAAGTGAAGTGAACCCGGCGGCAATTGCACCTGGAACCATTTGGCAAGATGACTGTCCTGATCGAGGTCGAAATTACTATCGTTTGAAATGCGAGCAGGACCAGAGGCTTGAACTGAAATCCGTTGCGTATGCTCTCGATTCGAGGGCACGACTCGTCATGTCATTGCTCAATCCCGATCACGTAACCGTTGCGACATGCAGCGCAACGAACGATAGCGATGCATCCATGTTGGTCGAATTGAAAGCCAATACCGAGTATTTGTTGGTCGTTCACGATCATTTGTTTCGAGGCGGTAGCGACTACCGCTACGTGTTGAAACTGGACGATCCAAGTTCCCCCGATGTGGACCAAGCCAGTTTGGTAGAACGATGGCGACGATTTGCTAAGGCACCGCGCAACGTTGACTATCAGCCTATGGACTTCGTAAGTCAGTGGCATCCCAGGTGTGGAATGCTGCGATCGCCCACGAATGCTCCAACAGTCATTCATGATGAAGCACTGCATTCAGGTACGAAGTCGATGATGGTCACTTGGCCAGTGATCGTTGCAGGGGAATGGGACACCAACGACGATATTGACATGATCGATTTCGAATGCGAAGCGAAAACCGACGTTTCGGTGGAGATAGTTTCACAACGAATGGGGGAACTATCCGATGGGCTGATCGTTGCGTACCGTGTTGAGAATCCTGGGCAACCGAACGAAGTGCTTCATCGAGTTGTTGAAAACGATGATGGACCCGCGGTGGGGAATGGTGAAATGCGTTTCGCCATCAAGGACCCGCTGTTTACATTTCAAACGACGGAAAAAGGGACTTATCGTTTGCATGTCCGTAACCAACAAAGGCTTGACCGGTTGGCCAAGATCCCGAAGTACGCGATTGAGATTCGCAAGCCGAATCCTGGCTTTGCGCTCGGTGCACATTTAGCGACTCCGACACTGACCCCCGATCAAGCTCGCACCACAAGCCCCACACTCTTGACCGGTGGATCTGTCATGTTTTCTGTGCATGCGATCCGCTTCGACAACTTTGCCGAACCGATTGAATTGAGCATCGTTGGACTCCCTGACGGATGTCGAGGCGGAACGGGTGTGATGGCTCGGGATCAGAATCTTGCAACGCTCAACGTTTGGAACTTTGCACCGACAGCTGCAGCTCAGGAACGAAAAGACATGTCGAGACTTGAGGTGAAAGGCTCTGTCGAGATCGGTGCACTTTCGATTTCAGCGGTAGCCGCTCCACTCGAGGTAACATGGAATGCGACAGACACGTTTCGATCGCCGATCGCCAAAATAGCTCGCTTCCTAAGATTATCGAAAGCCGATTCAGTTGTTTGCCCGCTCACCATCGAGCTTGGCCCGAAGGATCTCGATGCGAAATCGCCGATTCGAATGGATGTCATTCGAGGCCAATCGCTTAAGATCCCTATTCGAGTCACACGCCGCACAGGTGGCGAGGGGGTAATCACCGTCAGGCTGCATCACAGCCCAACCAAGACGACCGCCGCAGAAATAAAGATCGAACCAAAAGCTTCCGAGGGGGTACTGGATCTTCAGATCCCTAAGGATGCGCCGATTGGTGAATTCCTGTTTGGAGCTTTGTGTGAGTCGGCTGTTTCGGTGCCAAACACAGATCCCGCTGCCAAGGACAAGACGAAAAGCATTACCCTGCAATTGCCCAGCTCTAGCATACGCGTTCGAATCGGAGATGCACCGTGAAATCAACCCTTTTTTCCCACGCATGGCGTTGTCTTCCAATGAATATGAAACTATTTCTGTTTGCCTCATGGTTGGTTTCTTGCAACTTCGTAGCGGCTCAGACACCGATCACCTTCGAAGATTCGGTCGCTCCAATTTTGCGCAAAAACTGTACCGCATGCCACAATGCCAAGCTGGCGGAAGGCGGGCTCAATCTTGAGTCGCTAGTGGACTTAAGTCGCGGAGGCGATACGGGGCCCGTTTTCGAAATTGCAAATGTCGATGCGAGCCTACTGCTTACAAGACCCTCCGTTCCGGGCGAGACAATCATGCCTCCGGACAACAACAAAGTCGGAGCCGAACGATTGACTCCATCGCAAATTGCCGTGATGAAGGCCTGGATTGTAGGTGGTGCGTTATCGCGTGGGCCCAGTCAAAACATGGTCAATTTGGCGAACCTAAAGTTGCCAGCGAGTGCACGGGCGAGCTATGCCGTGGCCATTTCGCCCGATAGTTCGTTTGTCGCGTTTGGACGTGGCGGCCAACTGCTGATTCACAATACCGAACGGTTAGCAGGGACGCAGCCAATTACTGGAACGCTCGATGTAGCGCCAACTCAAGTCATCCAAGATGCACATCCAGACTTCATACAATCGATCGCGATTAGTCCTGACGGCCAACGCATTGCGACTGGCAGCACGGGCCAAGTCAAGATTTGGAAAAAGCCGGAACCATCGCTTGATGCAGCCCGTACGTCTCTCGCAACGGTTGGAATCGACCTTGCCAAACTGCTATGCATGTCTTCGGACGGAAGCGTTTTTGCAACGGTCGAGCAAGTTGCCTCAGCGGCAAATCCAACCGACCCGACTGCGCCTCCAACGGCTCCCAGCTGCAATCTCAAGCTGGTTAAAAATGACGGAAATGTCTTGCATACGTTCGCGGTTGCCGAGGGGGCTGTCGTGGCTGGTGCTTGGAGTCCATCCAACACTCGTCTCTTTGTCATCGGGGCCTCCAACGTACTTTATAGTTGGGATCTTTCGTCAGCGACTCCAACGACTTCGACGACGACGCAGCTACCAGCGACGGCAAAATCGCTCGCCGCTTTGGACGAGTCGACACTTTTGTTGACCACCGAACGAAAAGCCGTTGTGTGGCAATTCAAGACGCCCGCTTCCGCAGAACTGGTTGCGGACCATCCACTCGCTGTAGCTATCAATGCAGCCGGGCCAGTCGATAGCATACGGCTCTCCCCGGATCGCACTCTGGCCTGTACTGGAACTCAAGACGAACCGACCGGGAATACATCCCTCAAGCTCTGGAACATCGCACAGGCCAAATTGACTGGATCGTTCGAACGGGACCGAAAAGTGCAACTCGCGTTGCTGAACTCGGATCGCGAACTGCGCCGAACGCAAGCCGCGTTGGATCGATCCAAAGCACTGGTCGGGGAGCAAGAAAAGGCGTTGGAAGCTGAGCGAGCAGCGGTCAAAACCGCGCAAGCAGCTCAAGAAAAAGTCGCGCAGGCGATGGCTGCAAAAGTGAAAGAGATGCAGACCGCGACTCAAGCCCTTGCAGAACACGAAAAAGCCATGGCCGACACCAAAGCCGCTATCGACGCTGCCATGCAAAAGCTAACGCAACTCACGGCTGAACTTGAACCCAAAAAGAAAGCTCTAACGGAACTTGAAAAGCAGACCGCCGAGTCGAAGTCTATGCTTGAGAACGCGAATCAATCTCTCACGGGAATTCAAGAAAATGAAAAAGCCGCCGTTGCCAAACTGGAAGAACGCAAGCAAGGCGTTGAAAAGCAAAACGAGATTTTGTCTTCGGTTCAAAGCCAGAATGCGAATAAAAAAACCGCCAATGAGGCCGTTCGATTCTCGGTGCAATCCGTCTCATTTTCGGGTCCGAATGTGATTTCAGCGACCCGAGTTGCAGAAAAGGCACTGACAAATGTACTAGACTTCTTTTCCGTTGAAACGCTGGAACGAGTTGAATCACTCACGGTGAATCAACCTGTCGCTACCGAAGCGGAACTGGCTGCGTTGGTGAAAAGCGTCCGCAGCTCTTGGCAACAAGAAAGCGTTTTGGAAACGCCTGCCTTCGTCGTCGACAGGGCCACGGCGCTCGCCTTCAGCCAGGACGGAACCACGCTCGCGATCGGCAGTGGCATGGCAAGCAGGAGCGGCCAACTCGTGATCGTCAACTTGGCGGACTCAAAGGCCATCAAAACTTTACCTGACCTGCATAGCGACACCATTCTCGGTCTGGCTTACTCGCCGGATGGTCGTTGGCTCGCAAGTTGCGGTGCGGACAAAATGACGAAACTGCTGAACGCCCAAACGTATGAGATCGCGAAGTTGTTCGAGGGGCACACGCATCACGTATTGGCACTTGCATGGCAAGAGGATGCGAATCGATTGGGTACGGCCAGCTCCGACGGGACGGTCAAGCTTTGGGATATCGAAAAGGGTGAATCGATCCGAACCGTCACCGGTTTTGGAACGGAAGTGACATCGCTTGCGTTCATCGGTTCTACTGCTAACACCGTTTCATCGACCATGAACTATCTGGTACGCATGCATGATTCCAACTCAGGCAAGCAAAGCAAGCAATTTGGACCGGCGGCCGATTCACTTTACTGTGTGGTCGCTTCACCCAATGGAAAGTACGCGATTGCAACAGGCCAAGAAGGAATCGCCAGAGTCTGGAACGTGGATGATGGAAAACTTGTTGCGGAATGGAAGTGAGTCCCAATTGGCCTCGCATGCCTCTGGCATTTTGCCAGGGGTTCTGACCACCCGTTCTAGAGAGACTTGCGTCCCTTACCGTCACCTATGTAATTGTCGCGGACAAGCTGTCCGCGAATACATTTGGCAGACCAGAAAGAAGTGGTACAATGAATGGTAGAGGAGTTAAATCGATGGTTACGATTCAAGTTGACGAACAAACTGCTGAAGAGTTACGAAATGCCGCCGCAGGAGCTGGAGTGTCGTTGGCCGATTATGTTAAGTCATTGGTACACAGGAGCCCTGGGCAACCCCCGTCTCTTTCTTGGGAGTCTCTTGAAAAGGAATTCGTGGAACTGAGCGTCGAAGGCTCCTTGCCGACAGTTTTTTCACGAGCCGACATCTATTCGGACCACGATTGACGAGTTGCATTAATGGAGATTCTAGTCGATACAGGGGTGTTATTGCGGGCTTTCGACAAATCGAGTGTAGACCAAAGACCAATTCTTCGTGCGTTCCGGTTACTGCGGCTTCAAGGACACACGCTCGTAACAACCCATCAGAATATTGCAGAATTTTGGAATGTAGCAACTCGTCCGGCAAGTGCCCGGGGTGGTTTTGGCCTGACTCCTGCTGAGGCAGATCGGCGCGTAGTCACGATTGAAAAGCTCGGCAAACTGTTGGCATTCAATCAACTCTGCTACGGCCTTTGGCGACAGTTGTTGGTTGCTCATAGCCTCGTCGGAGTTTCCGTTCATGATGCCCGTCTGGTAGCCACCATGAATGGTTACGGCACAACCCACCTGATTACATTGAACAGTTTTGATTTTAAGCGGTATGCAGGACTCGTCGTCTGGCAACCAACCGACGTGGTTTAGAAGGAATCGCCCGAGTTTGGAACGTGGATGATTGAAAACTTGTTGCGGAATGGAAGTGATGCCTTACTAACCAGCAAGTCTTCATTTGGGAGAGCGAGGCTCCCGCCGAGCTGGCGCCGCCAGGGTTCGGCAGGAGCCTCACCCGCCTCACCCTCCCGAGGAATGAATTGGTTGGACAAAGTCGATGACGACATGTTTACAGAGGTGGCCTCGCCCTCCCTGTAAAAGCAAATCCGCCGCTCATCTTACATAACAGGCCCGATGTTATTGCTGGTTGGTCTGGGGAGAACCGATGGCATTAAGGGCTCGATCGAGCTATAATTATTTGGTTGTATTGAATTCGGTTCTGCTAGTTCACAATGAAATCACATGGACCCAATCACTTTGAAGGCTCATTTTGACGGCAAACAGATTTTATTGGACGAGCCAATCGAGCTTCAGCCCGGCGCTAAGTTGATGATTACCGTGCTCTCACCTTCGGATGTTGATCACGACGATTGGTTGAGGCATTCCATGCATCTGTTGAGCGAAGCGTATGGTTCTGGCGAACCCGAGTACAGCCGAAGCCTCATCAAGGAGGTCAATCCAGAGTATGAAGGAGGCTGACGTAAAATTGACTGCAATTCCACAGGCTAACGGACAACTAAAGAATCGGCCCGCCATTTACCTGCGTGAGATGCCGCTTTTCAAAGACGCACTCATCTGTGGAATCAGTACTCAGCTCCAACATGAAGTGAAAGGGTTTGATGAGATAGTTAGGCAATCGGATCCGGATTTCGCAGTGAGCGGACTTGTTCAGGATTCTTTGATTAGACTTGGGTTCTTGGCAGTGATACCTAGGAACAAGATTCTTGGCACTATCGGGTCGATTTCGAAATCAAGGCATGATCGACTGCTTCAGAATCTAGGCCAATACTTGCTGAAGTAGGATACGGATCGCGATTTCACAAAGTGCCATTTGGGTCGAACCCTGCAAGCCGATCGACTCCGTGAATGAACTAGCACTCGTTCGGACCAGTTCCCAATCCATGCAGATTTCAGCAACATTGGTTAAACTAATTCGCCCTCTCTGCCTTTCACCTGACTCCCATCCACTCACCGGAGCGTTCCATGTGCTGGTCGAATGTGCGCCGTCTTGCATTTCTAATTTCTTTGCTCTGCTGCCATCCCTCGATGGGGGCAATACGGGAGATCGATGCCAAACCCAACATCGTAGTCATCTTCACCGACGATCAGGGTTATGGTGACTTGAGCTGCTTTGGATCGACCACGATCCGAACGCCTCGTATCGATTCGCTAGCCGTCGACGGCACGAAATTTACGAATTTCTATGCACAAGTTGTCTGTGGTCCATCGCGTTCTGCATTGCTGACAGGTCGCTATCCCCATCGAAGCCTTGGATGGTCGATGCCGGGAAGTGAAGTTACCATCGCTGAACTGTTGAAGGAAACTGGCTACCGAACGGGTTGCATTGGCAAGTGGGATGTCTCCAACCGATCCGCAATCATCGATCGAATGCCAAACGCGCAAGGCTTCGACTATTATTACGGAACGATGGGCGCAAACGACAACGGCCACGTTGCGTTTCATGAGAACAACGAACGGGTTGGCGAGACGAAAGATATGGCGAGCTTAACTCGCTTGTACACCGACAAAGGTATCGCGTTTGTCCGCGAGAACAAGGATCGGCCATTCTTCATCTACCTGGCGCATACGATGGCACATTCCGTAATCGATGCATCTCCTGAGGAGTAGAGTTGAGTGACTACAGAACCGCAGAGTCCCCAAGAACCCAAAATGGGTTATTATGGAGAAAATGAGGACCTGGCAACCCACGCGTTGAGAATGCAAGCAACACAACACTCTATGGCACGCTCGGAACGCAGATGACTACCTACGCAGCGAACCATGGTGTTGCGATCGAAGGCACAGAAGCTTGGGCCGGCGAATGCCGCGTTAATCTGATGCGCCTGTTGGCAATACTAGCCTTGTACGGTCAGCATTTGGCGAATTTCTACTGGTTTCAGGCTGGTGATATTGACGATTCGTTTCATGTTCGGGTTACTATGCTGGTGCTGTCTTGGTCCGTCGTCGTGGTGGCCGTGCACTTTGCATTGCGACGCGGTTGGGCGCACCCGTCGTTGAAGTTTCTGACCACCGTGTGGGATGCGGTGATGGTTAGCGGTTTGGTGATGCTGTCTGGCCAACCGCGAGGCGTGTTCGTAATGTTGTACTTGCTGGTTATAGCCTCGGCGGTACTGCGTTTGTCACTGCCTTTGGTGTACGTGGCGACAGCGTCTGCGGCGATGGGCTATCTAGCCTCTCTGGCTCATTACGCTTGGGTTACTATCGGATCCGAAAAGTACTACGCCGAGGTAGCCACTCGGATTCCCCGGTCCGAACAGTTCATGGTGTTGCTGGTGTTTTTGATTGCAGGATTGTTGGCCGGTCAAGCGGTCAGGCAAGCCCGCCGCGTGGCGTTGAGTTGCATCGCAAAGGAGAACGATTCGTGAGCGTCGGACCGAATTGCCCCAATTGCGGTGGGGAACTGCAAGCCTCGTGGAAGGTCTGCCCGTTGTGCGGGACAGCGATCGCCAACGAAGAACCGGTGAATGCGGTCTCGCCACCGATTCTTGGTTTGGATAATCCTTTTGCGGATTCCAAAGAACGGAAGCTGGAATCCAAGGCATGGTATGCCGAAACGCAACGTGAGGGCCGCACCGATTTAACCCACGTCGGAATCGGTTTGATCGTCTTGGGGGTGCTCGGTTTCGCGGGCGGAGTGACGGTCATCTTAAGCGGCAGTTTGCACCGACTAGGAACACTGGAAGGTGTGACCATCTGCATCCTGTTCGGCGGTGGTTTATTGATTGCGATGGTAGTCGGTGGCACGACCATGATCGCCGCCAGCAGCAACAAAACGAATTCGGCGCAGAACTTCGCGACCGGTATCATGGGGGGGTTGCTGGCCAGTTTCATGGTCGCTGGTCTTGTGGTGCTGACGATCTTAGCCGCGTTTATCTATGCGATCGAGGACTGTCTCAATGGCTGCAAGTAAAACGCTGAGAGTTGGGCTTTGATTGTCATGACATTAGAACGCATTTCTTACATGGCGTTCATGTTGTTGGCGCTGGTTTTATTTCTGCTAATTCGGCGTTGGCAACCCAAATCAGACAGCGATGGCGGTCGTCTGAAGGTCAACCAACGCGTGGCGTTGAGCTTGGCGGCGTTCATCGGCGGGGCGCTATCCGCCAAGATACCGTTTCTGCTGAGCGGTTCATTCAGTTGGCTGTTAGGCACGGCTTGGCTGGCGGACGGCAAGACGATCACCACCGGGTTGGCAGGCGCTTACGTGATGGTGGAAGTCACTAAACTAGCGATGGGTGTGCGAGTGAAAACGGGGGACGGTTATGCACTGCCGTTGGCCGCCGCGCTGGCGGTGGGACGTTGGGGCTGTTTCTTTAACGGCTGTTGTTATGGTGTGCCCACGCAGTTGGCTTGGGGCGTGGATTTTATTGGTGATGGTCTTCGACATCCGACGCAGATTTACGAGAGTCTGTTTCACGCGGCGATGGCCATGTTGTTGTGGTACATGGCCGACCGCGACTTGCTGCGTTTCCAGCGTCTGAAGTTTTACTTGATCGCGTATTGCTGCTATCGTTTTGCGACCGAGTTCATACGTCCCGAGCCGATTTTTGCGATGGGCTTGACATTTTATCAGTGGTTCACGCTGGTCTTTGCAATTGGATTGACGCTGCAATGGAACTGGGATCGACGTCAGTTACGATCGAATCCTGATCAGTGTAGAACGGTTCTCCGAACCGTTTCCCGGCCTTCTTAATCGCCTACATGCTCCCGCACTCGAGACTCACGGCTCGGAGAGCCGTGCTACACTGTGGGACTTTCTTGGGGGCAGGGTGAACTAATTGTTAGCTGTCGGTCGATCCACAAGGCTTGCAAGAGCATCCTCGATCAGCACTTCTTGTCGCTTTCGCCCAAGGAAGAAGCTAACGTGTGTGAAACCGCACTCCAGCAACAATTGCAGGGCCTTATCGTAACCATCAGCGACGCGGTCTGGTTCATGGGCATCGGCCCCCAGAGTGACTGGAATGTTTCGCTGGCACATTTCCCTTAACATGTCTGGAAATGGGTTCATCTCAGATATGGTCTTATTCACGCCGGACGTGTTCAATTCCATGGCGACACCCGTGGCAGCAATGCGATCGAGGGCGTGACGGATGTCATCCATAATCGCGTCTGGGTACCAGACTTTCGAAGTTACATTCTTGATCAAGTCAGGATGCGCTAACGAATCAAACAAACCCGTTTCAGCGGACTGGGCCAACAACCTAAAATACGTTCGCTGGACTTCGACTTCGTCGGACAGCCAATACTTCGCGCGAAATTCTGAAATCTGAGGGTGAACTGAGCCGAGGACGAAATGAAAGTCTGCGGACGCTAGCTGTTTTTCAAGATAGGCTTCGCAACCTTCAAAGAAGTCCGCTTCGAGCCCGAGACGAACATCGACCCTTCCCAGCCACTCTTCGCGTGTCTTCGCAACCAGGGCAACATACTCATCGAATTGGTCTTCTCGCATTCGCACGTGATGCGAAAAACCATGAGGCATCGGATTGTGACAGGTTACAATCAATCCCCGAAGTCCACGCGCTAAAGCGACTGCCGCATATTCAGTAGGATCTCCCTCAGCGTGATTGCAAAGCGGTGTATGAGAATGCGATTCGAAAAGAATGCGCTGCGGCACTAGGTTAGCTCTCCATGGGTGTGATATTCTTGACTTCTTTGAAGCTACGTTAACCCTAATGTGCAACTCCCTTTTTTGCGACCCCTGATACGCACCTTGGGCTGGCGTTTTCCACCTGAAGCATCGACCGGTTCACTTTACCGCGTCGGCGCGGTATCCTAACCATACGTTCTGTGGGTCGCCTACGGCCCAGAATCTGGCCAACGAACACTTCGCGTTCGAAATTCAACAGGTTTCAATACAACGACACGGAAGGATTTTGTTATGGGTGCAATGGCAGAAGCGTTGGTGGCATTTGCGCAACCACTGCTCGACGCGACGGATGGATCGGATGAACAGATACAACGCGCGTTTGCGTTGAGCACACTCTGTTACAACCTCGCGCTCATTCCGGAAGAGAGTCGGGAGCGCGCAATCGATGACATGAAAATCAGTCTCAAAATGGGTGATGAGGAATTCGAAGCATTTCGGCGTACCGTCATTACGCCCATGCTCCAGCGACACCAAACGATGTTTGCAAGGCCACAACGTCGTGGCTCAGCCGACGTTGCAAATAGCGGCCCTTGGCGTCGGACGGGACCAACTGTAGAAGCAACGGCCGAAGAAAACCCAAAGACGGATCGCTACGCACCTTGTCCCTGCAATAGTGGCCTCAAGTACAAATTTTGTTGTGGTAAGAAGTAGAGGCCAATAATGCCCGTTCGCGGTACGACGCAGCGAACGCTGGTGCGAACTGTTGAGCCGACATCCGCCGCAACGCGGCCCAAGTCAATAGCCAGGGGTGTAACCCCTGGAACGCATCCCTATCGTTCGCCAAAGCCGCAACGCGGCGACACTTCATTCAAGGACGATGCATCCCCTGAGCCCATTTGAATTATTTTAGCACGATCAACCGGTTCTGTTCGCCAATGCAGTTCGTAGCGTCAGTCCCAAAGCGGCGGCATATCGCTGGAGAGTGAGAAAAGTTGGATTCTGGGTCTTGTCGTTTTCTAGGCGGGACAGTGCCGAGCATTTCAGTCCGCAGCGGGCTTCGACATCCGCCAGCGACAATCCCAGTCGTTCGCGCTCCGCCCTTAATCCAGCCACAGTCTGATCCACATCGCGCCGCATGGCAGTCCAAGCCTGTTTGGCAACTCGTGCTTCGCACAGTATCCCCTCGCGCCCCATTTCGGCATCCAAGCGCGCGCGATCAAGTCGCAGTTGTTCGTCGGGCGTCAATGGGCGATTGACTCGTTTGGCAACGCGTTTAGGTTTCATCATCAAACTCGTAGGCTGAACTTTCCCATGGAAGTTGGCCCAAATACGATTGGTCGATCGAAAGGCCGACTCGCACTCGCTGAGCACGTTTCGGCAAATTCTGTGCCGGATAAATACACAACTGGTCTATCACACTTCAACAATTACTGTCGTTTGGAAGTAACACGGTATTCGATGGAAACATCGGTTGCCGCCGCATACCGTTGCAGCGTGACCAATGTCCGATTTGGCGCGGTACTGTTTTCCAGTCGAGACAAAGCTGACTTTTGGATGCCGGTTCGAGCCGCCAATTCGTTCAGTGACACATCAGATTTCTCGCGACGATCGCGCAACTGCGCCACCAGTTCGGCTATCGCCTTGCGTTCAGCCTTCAGTTTTTTAGCAACGGACCGTGCGGCGGAAATATTTTCGTCTTTGCCCGCCATTTCCTCCGCCACTGCCCGCTGGTATTTCTCCTGTTGCTCAGCAGACATCTTCGGCAGTTTCGGTCGTGGTTCGGGTTTTAACATGATGAGTCAATCGATTTCGTAAGCAGTTACTGGCTCAATCTCGACCGTCCAATTAAAGAAATAGATCGGCATCCACAGTTACCTTATATGTTAACCGAAACAATCGCTTAAATCCAGGGAATTTGGAATCGATCGCTCGGACCTAACGACACGGTCGGTGGAAGTAATTCGTTTGATGCTCCCAGTGAATTTGAGAAGCAAGAAGCAATTAAGTCTTGTCGAGCAGCCGTCGCTCGATTCCCCGAATCTTATCGAGAACACGATGGTGTATCCGTTGATCGGATGATTTGCGATCCGCGGCTTCGGGAAGAATTCCTCAGTACAATTGGAATCCTAACAGGTTCTACGCAAGGGGAAATTTTGTGGATGCTGTTGGGACTACGAAAGCGGAGAGAGCTCACGAAGGAATTAAAGAAATAGTTCCCTGCGTGACCGAACGTGTCATACGAATCTGATATCCTGACCAAATCAAATTCCGACAAGTGAGGGTGGTTTTATGAAGCAAAAATCGTTTGATGAATGGTTTGACAACTCTGTCAGGACATACGCAGCCACGACAGTGGCAAGCTAACCTGGCAGTGAGTGCAGACTTCCGCTCTCGATTGATACGGATTCCAACTGGGTTGGGAAAGACCGAGGGTGTGTTAGCGGCGTGGACGTATCATCGATTGCATCGAGACGAAGACACATGGCCTCGGCGACTTGTCTGGTGTTTGCCAATGCGAGTGCTGGTGGAACAAACCCGAGATGTCGCGCAAGCGATCGCGAATCGGATCAACAACTCGTTGCGGGGATCACAGAGATTAAGTGTCTACGTTGCGATGGGCGGCGAAGATTCAGGAGATTGGTTTTTACATCCCGAGCTGCCTGCGATCATCATCGGCACGCAGGATATGCTACTATCTCGCTCGCTCAATCGTGGTTACGCAAGTTCACGGGCACGCTGGCCGATTGAGTTCGGCTTATTGAATCATGATGCGCTGTGGGTCATGGACGAAGTTCAATTAATGGACCTTGGCTTAGCAACATCGGCTCAATTGCAAGCGTTTCGGGATGAGGACGCTGATCGAGCTGCGCGGCCGTGTGCGACGTGGTGGATGAGTGCCACGTTGCAACCGGAATGGCTCAAAAGTGTTGACACGGCAACACGGTTTACCGACTGGATTAGTGCGCCCTGTACAGTTCCAGCGATACAACGCACCGGTGGTTTGTTTGATGTCAGTAAGTCATTGACGTTAGAGACATTCGGTCAGTCGCCAGCGGATTCAAACAGGTTTGCATCCGTCATACTCGAGATACACTCGACGCTCGAATCAAGTGAATATGGTCGCGTGACGCTGGTGGTTTGCAATACGGTGGATCGGGCTTGCGCTACGTATGATGCTGTCAAAATACACGCCAAGAACCAACAGGTTGAGTTGGTCCACAGCCGCTTTCGGCCAGCGGAACGCGAGCGATGGCGACGACAGTTCTTATCAAAAGACGCTTGCTCGGCTGATGCGGATCGTATCATTGTCGCCACACAAGTTGTTGAAGCAGGCGTGGATATTTCCGCTGGATGTTTGATCAGCGAGCTCGCACCTTGGCCAAGTCTTGTGCAACGGTTCGGTCGCTGTGCACGTTACGGCGGTGCAGGACAAGTGTTTGTTATTGATCGCGGCCGTGACGAAAAGTTAGCGCTGCCTTATACTACCGAGCAACTGGAGAGTGCTTGGGATGCGATTCAACAATTAAGCGACGTCGGGCTGAAAAAACTGGAGGAATTCGAAGACTCCCTTGATGCGGACCAAAAAAAGCGACTATATCCATGCGATCCGTCGCACTTGTTGATGCGAACGGAATTCGACGAGTTGTTTGATACGACGCCAGACTTGACCGGAGCGGACTTGGACATCAGTCGTTTCATTCGGAGCGGTGACGAGCGGGATTTACAAGTCTTCTGGGTAGAATTGAACAAGGATGAACAGCCTGACCAAAAACGGAGCGCACAAAGAAACGAACTTTGTTCGGTCCCATTCCTACGAGCGCGAGATTGGCTATGCAGCACAGAGACGAAGTCCGCCCGCAAGCCGAAATTACTTGCACGCATGCGCGCTTGGGTGTGGGACTGGATCGATGGCGGTTGGAAAACAGCCAAGCGAAGCGACTTGCTGCCGGGACGAATCGTATGTGTGGCTGCGAACTGCGGTGGCTATCGCACCGATCGCGGCTTCGATCTGGAATCACGAGAGTCGGTCAGCGAGATCAAGCCTGAACTACTACCGTAGGCCGTGCGGGAAGCCAACGAATCGGATCGACAACAAGAAAGCGAGTCGCTGAGTTTTTCCGGTTGGAAGACGATTGCGTTGCATAGTTATGAAGTCGTCGATGCCGTGAATGAGATCGCCAAAGCGTTATCGCTCGACAAAACGCTGAACAAAGTTTTGTCATTAGCTGCACAGTGGCATGACATTGGCAAGGCTCATCCGGCATTTCAGAATATGCTAGTTCGCGGTCGAAACGACGTCGAGCAATTTTCAGACAAACTGTTGGCAAAGTCGGATGGAAACAGCAAGAAACGCCCCCGTTACTTCGCCGATGACGACGAACGTGATGAACGTGTTGGTTTCCGTCATGAGTTAGCCAGCGCATTGGCGTTGTTAGCGATTCTGGAAGTTTATCAAACGAAGCATCCTGCTTTACTGGGCGATTGGACCGAGTGGTTATCCAAGTGGGATAGGCTTCCAGCCTGTCGGGAACCAGCCGCAGAAGCAGCCGAAAACGATCTCAGGCAGGATGCCTATCCCACGGTGATTCAGCCACTGTTGGATTGTTCGGCGGAAGACTTTGATTTGCTGTTGTATCTGGTCGCCAGCCATCACGGTAAGGTTCGGGGCGCATTGTATGCTTCGCCCCAAGACCAAGAATACATCGATCGTCTCAACGACGGACGCGGGTTGCCGATTCGCGGAGTGCGCGAAGGGGACGAGTTGCCGCCGATCGAACTGGTTGAAGGCCAGGAGTCACTACCTTCGCTTCGATTGACACTCGATCCAGCGGCACTTGGACTTTCGCATCGCACGGGCATCAGTTGGCGAGAGCGTTGTCTCGGCCTGGTCAAGAAATTTGGTCCGACTCAACTTGCTTATTTGGAAGCGATACTTCGCGCAGCAGATGTCGGCGCATCGCAACTCACGACGACTGACCCAGCCCTGAAACTGGAGGCGGGAGTCTAATGGCCCGCAAAAAAGCAATTGCGCCCGGAGCGCGAATCGGTCTGCCGTCGGACTACGCGGAATTCCTGGAATCGCTGAAAACGCGAGTCCGCCATTCGCAGACCAAAGCGATGTTGTCGGTGAACCGCGAGCTGATTGCGCTCTACTGGGACATAGGCCGCCAAATCGTCGAACGACAGGAACTCGAAGGCTGGGGTAAGAGTGTGGTGGATCGGCTGGCGAGTGATCTCCAGCAAGCGTTCCCAGGAATGGGTGGCTTCTCATCGGTCAACGTACTGCGTATGCGGACGTTCTTTTTGGCCTATCGGGATGTTGCGTCTAGCATGCCATTTTCTCCAAAAAAACCCGATCTGCCAATTTCGTCACAAGCTGTGACGAAATTGAAGGACAAGAAATCGGCACGGCCTGTGCCGAAATCGACCGCCAGAATTGTCCTACAGCCTGTGCGACAACTAGCCGAACCAGTTCTGTCACAAGCTATGACAGAATTTCCGCCGCATCCCGTGGCGGAGATCCCCTGGGGGCAAAACCTTGAGCTTCTCTTTAAGCTTAAAGATCCAGCAGAGCGGCTTTGGTACGCGGCCAAAACCCTGGAACATGGTTGGAGCCGTGCGATTCTCACGGTGCAAATCGAAAGCGATCTTTACGGACGGCAGGGAAAAGCCGTCAGTAATTTCGCGAATACTTTGCCGCCGCCCCAATCTGACCTCGCCCAGCAGACATTGAAAGACCCATACCTATTCGACTTTTTAACACTTCATGACGATGCCATCGAGCGTGATTTGGAAACGGGGTTAATGGATCACATTCGAAAATTTCTTCTCGAAATGGGTGCTGGCTTCGCATTCGTCGGTCAGCAAGTGCATTTGGTGGTTGGCGAAGAGGATTTCTACATCGATCTGCTCTTTTACCATTTGAAGCTCCGCTGCTTTGTCGTCATCGACCTGAAAATGCGAAAGTTTACGCCGGAGGATGCGGGGAAGATGAATTTCTACTTATCAACGGTTGATTCGCAAATGAAGCATCCGAGCGACGCACCCTCGATTGGCCTTGTACTCTGCAAGACACGCGACCGAATCACAGCGGAATACGCGCTACGAGATATTGCCAAGCCCATCGGAGTCGCCGAGTGGCAAACCAAATTGGTAGCTTCTTTGCCTGAATCGCTGAAAAGCAGCTTGCCAAGCATTGCAGAAATTGAAGCCGAATTTGAGCTTCGCCAAAAAAGTTCTCTCGATCAGGCACCAATGGACTGCGTCTCGACGGACTCGAATCCATAAACAACGTGTTAAATTTGGAGGTTTCAAAGTGATATTGCACCTGCATCATCTAACTGGCTGCTCACCCGCACCGCTGGCAAGCTACTTGAAAGCGCTCGGCATTTTGCGGCTCGTTGGCCAGCAACTTGATCCGCAATGCCGTGGCTGGTGGCAAGACGAGTCGTTTCATTTGCTGACTACAAAGTCCAAGGAGGAGCTAGAACAGTTCTTTCTGGAACAATACAAACCTACACCGCTGGACTCGCCTTGGAATAAAGGCTGCGGCTTCTTCAAAACGGATGATCCCGGCTTGGTGCCGTTGGAAGAATCAACCGCAGATCGCTTCGCTTCGTTTCGGCAAGGAATTGCAGCGTCACGAGCGCTGCTGGACCAAGTTGCGGATGCCGATGCGGCAATCCGGTCAATCAAAGCGAGGACAAAGACGAATAAATCTTTCCAAACAGGCGAACAACGAGAACAGCTAAGAGCATCCGAGTCCGTTCGCCAAACTCGCAGCGTGATTGAAGACTTGATGAAGAAGGAAAATGCCACAGATGAAACAAACACATCCCTGCAAGCTGAGTTAGATATGATCAATTTCATACTCTCGGACACGGACAAGACTCCGAAAACGCCCGAAGTTAATCGATTGAAAAATAGTGCGGGGTACAAGAGATTGCTCAACGCTGCGGATCGCCGATTCAAAGCGCTTAAGGCTACCTTGATTCCCGATTGCCGTCGCGAGTGGCGCGGGCCGCATTCAGAATGGTTGGCGGCAGCGGTCGTGCTAGACGAGGATGGCACGCCTCAGTGACCTTCGTTGCTGGGTACTGGTGGCAACGATGGAAACTTGGATTTCACCAACAATTTCATGCAGCGTTTGGGTGAACTGTTTGCTGTATCTTCCGAAATGGGTGAGCCAACAGATCCTGCACGCCGACTGCTAAGCGATTCGTTGTGGTGTGAACCGACGAATGACTTTTCAGGTAGTTCGGTCGGTCAGTTTCAGCCGGGTGCGGCGGGAGGAGCAAATAGTTCTACTGGTACCGGAGGTGAACCAGTCGTTAATGCATGGGACTTTGTGTTGATGCTCGAAGGTGCAATTTTGCTTTCAGCTCGTGCGACGCGACGTTTGGCTCCGAACGAGCTGAGTCGGGCCAGCGCTCCGTTTGCGATTCGATCGCACGCCGCTGGGCACGCTTCACCGGGTACTGAGAAAGCTCAACGTGGAGAACAGTGGATGCCGCTTTGGCCTCGTCCAAGCACACTTGACGACGTCAGCGCCCTGTTCGGTGAGTCACGTTTGCAATTGCAGAGGCAAACCGCATCGCGTCCCATCGAAGCCGCGCGAGCCATCAGCCGATTGGGAACCGTCCGCGGAATCGAATCGTTCGTTCGGTATGGTTATCTCGAACGCAATGGACAATCCACACTCGCAGTCCCGTTGGGACGCATCGACGTGCGACAACATCCGTATTCGGGTTTAATCGACGACCTATCGCAGTGGCTTGACCGGATTCATATGCGGGCACGAGACAGCTATGCACCGGCTCGCCTCGCACATGCGGAGCGACTGCTAGCAGACGCTGTGCTTGCTGCACTCACGAAAGACAATCCTAGCAATCCAAATCCTGTCCGTTGGCAGGCAGTTCTACAAACTGCGGTTGAGGTGGAGTCAATTCAAGCGAGCGGAACGGCGGTCGAGGCGGGGCCGATTCCACCGCTGCGGCCGCAATGGATTCGAGCGATCGATGACGGCAGCGCGGAAGTGCGACTGGCGATCGCACTCGGTAGTGCTGCGGCCAGATACAACAGATCCGGCTGGGCGGTCGATCCGATTCGCCATCACTGGTTGCCACTCAACGGTGATCGTTTTCCGAAGTTCAATGTGACCGAAAAGCGTTTAGCGAACGATCCACGAGTCGTAATAAACGGTCGCGACTTCCTATCCGATTGCGCAGCGATTGTCGAACGACGATTGATTGAAGCTCAGCGCAGTGGTCACCGCCGACTTCCGCTGGTTGCTGCCCGTCGCTGCGGTATCAAGTTGAAGGACCTTGGATTATTTATTAGCGGTCGCGTCGATGATCGAAAAGTGTCGATGTTGTCCCGTGCGTTGATGGCGGTGAGGTGGGATCAACTTAAACACGAGCACTTATCAAATGCATCGCATTCGACTGAGTCCGAAATTCCCGTTGAAGCTTGGCTGATGTTGCGCTTAGCCAACTTGTCTGGTCCACTGAAAGATGGTCGCGAGATTCCGGTTGAACCAGCTATTATTCGATTGTTGCAGTCAGGTTATACGACACGTGCAATCGAGATTGCCGCGCGGCGATTGCGATGCTCTGGAATTCGCCCGCCCATTCAAAGCGGATTTGCGGATTTCGAATCGTCCAGGCGTTGGGCCGCTGCTTTAGTTTTTCCACTTAACTTCGGCAGCGTTCAAGCGGCCGCCGAAACAATAGATCCCTCCATGAAAGGTACTTCGAATGTCTGATTTGAAATTGCTCGAAAAAGAGAACCGCATTTTGTTTGCGGTCAAACTTCAACCATTGCAAGGAGATCGATTCCAGCCGACAGGATTTCCCAGTTTGGGAGCCGCTGAATACAAGACGAGTAGTGGTCGCAAACTGCTGGTCGAGAGTGCCCAAAGCATGGCAAACCGACTGGAAACAACCTGCTGGGATGCGGCGAAAGAGGAACCGATTGAGGCTCTCAAGGGAATTAGCCATGTGACGGTCACTCGCAATGGAAAATTCCTTACTGACTCAATGCTTGAAGCTCACCGAATCAATAGTCCGTATTTGCTGGAAGGTAAAGACGACACTTTCATTAAAAAATTGAAAGCAGAACTCGGCGGACTAGCCGAAGGCCCAATCGATCGCAAAAAGCTTGCGGAAGTGTTATTCAAGTTTGACGTCGGTAGCCTGATCCATGGCGTCTTTTTGGCCAAGGGTGAACTTGCTGGAGGTCGCTTGCGAATTCCCCGAGCGGTGTCTGCATTCATTGAAGCGTCACAAGTCGAAGTTGCCGCTTCGGGTGGTGTAAAGAACGATCTCGTCAATCCATCTGGAGATACGAAGAGCGGTTTTGGAAATGTTCCTTTTTCTCGTGACGAATATGTGGCGAAAGAAATTGTCTGTTATGTCAACATCGATTTGGCGCAGATTCGCGGATATGGGCTCGATCCCAAAGCAACGGAATTGTTGATCCTGTTGTCACTGTTCCGTGTTCGGAAACTACTCGATGGGGACATGCGATTGCGCACCGCTTGTGACTTGGAACCCATTGATCGCAAAAAGACTGTCGCGAGCCGTCCCGAAGGATTTAATCTGCCTTCACTGACGGAACTAACCAAATGCCTTGAAACCGCCATCAAGAACTGCAAAGAAATGATGGAGCACACCAAAGTAAAGTTTGAGGACGACTTGAAGAAGGCCAAAGACAAACCGGCGGATATCAGCAAAGACGATGAGAACGATTCCGATAATGACAGCGATAACGAGTAGGAGTCGACGATGCCCACTTTGCAATTTCGGTTCCCTGCCGGCCGCTATCATGCGACACCTGCAGGCTATCATGTTAATGAAGGTCAGATCGAATGGCCACCGAGTCCTTGGCGGTTGATGCGCGCACTGATCGCGTGTGGGTTCAACACTCAGCACTGGATGAATGTTCCTGACGAGGCTCGTCGCCTGATCGAGAAACTGGCTCAGTCGACTCCGTCCTATTGCTTGCCACCGGCGAGCATGGCACATTCTCGCCACTACATGCCATTGGGGTCTTTGGATAAAGGACGTGAACGAACAACGCTTGTCTTTAATACGTGGGCTGATGTTGGTGATGGTATTCTTACGATTTGCTGGGACTGTGAATTGGAAGCGGACGAACGGTCGCTGCTCGCCACGCTTGCGGATTGTCTCGGTTACGTTGGGCGAAGCGAAAGTTGGGTCGAAGCGAAATTAATTGATGATCCAGATGCGACGGATGGCTTCGATGCTTTTCCGCATGTTTCGAACGAGCATCCTGGGCCAGGCTGGGAGCAGACAAGCCTACTAACGACGGTGCATCCTGAGTCGTACGCAATTTGGCGGCAAAAGAAAGCCGATGCGGCCCTGGCTGAATTCCCGCTTCCCGAGGACCAGAAAAAACCGGGCCAGAAATTGCTCAATGAGCGGGCGAAAGCCATCGATCCTTTTCCGACTGATTTGCTCGACTGCTTACAAAAGGACACCGCGTGGTGGAAACAGCGCCGATGGTCCCAACCGCCTGGTTCGCAAAAAGTCGTCTATTGGCGCAAGGCGAACTTGCTCGAAGTCGCTCCGATTTCTATGCCACAACTGTCGCGAGGGCACTCCGTTACTACGATGTTGCTCTCATTAACCACACCTAGCGGGAACAAGTCCGCTCTACCGACTATCGCTCGAACATTGCCACAGGCGGAACTGATTCACGCGGCGTTAGTTCGAAAGGTTGCCAAAGGCCAGCGAGTCGAATGTCCTGAGTTGACAGGTCGCGACGTACATGGTCGACCACTGACTGGCTCGCACGAACATGCTCATGTTCTACCATTGGATCTAGACGGTGACGGACACTTGGACCATATCTTGATTCATGCCAAGATGGGTTTGAGCGACCAAGCACAACGTGCGGTTCGTTCACTCGATCGAACGTACACAAACGGGGGAGTGGGCGAATTGCAAGTTGCCGTGGCGGGCGTCGGTAACTCGGATCAACTCTTGCGACTTCCTCACAAGATTGGTCATTCGGCGCGAGGCTTGCTCGGACAAACAGATCAAAGTAGCCAGTCGCATTCCATGACACTGAATTGGGAAAGCGTGACTCCCTTTGTCCCACCGCGTTATCTAAAGAAGTCAGGCAAAAATAGCTTGGAAGGGCAAGTCAACGCTGAATTGATATCCCGGGGATTTCCTGAAACGAAGCGAATTACCATTCTTGAGGAACGAGGCAAATCGTTGCGACATTTCATCCGAGTTCGTCGTCGCGGAGACAATCCACCACAACCACCTGTCGATATCGGCTTGGCAATACGGATCGAGTTTGCCCAACCGCCCGACGCAGATTGGCTGCCGCTCGCTCTCGGTTACGGAAGTCACTTCGGATTGGGGCTATTCTCGGCAGTTCAAATCGAAAAGGACCATTAGTTTTCACGATCAAATGGAGTGGTGCGTTTTGAATCACTCTGCAAAAATAACTTGGCATACCGAATACTCGTAAATAGACAAACAGCGACAGCCCATGCCGAAATCAAAGAAGTCTAAGTCCAAGAAAATTCATTGGTATCAGGAACTTAACCAAGACGAGGTCGACTCGGCGTTCGAGGAGGCGACCGTGGATGCTTACGATCCTAGCGAACAACTCATGGGACTATACAATGCTGTGGAAGACGAGCTTGTTTTTCCATTCCAAATCTCTGCACTTGGCGAAGAACTGACCGCTACCAGTATCGAAATGGCCGACAACGATAACTGCGGCTTGGATCTGGTCGTCCGACGAGGTGCGAAATCTTTTCGTATCGAAGTCCGATCAGTCGAACTGCTCGAACCCCTCCCCGATGGCCATCTTGTACTGGCCGCGTACCTGCATTGGAAAAAGACGCTTTAGGATACGTTCCCACTTTGCAACATTCAAATTGTTAAAAAACATCTGCCGCAGTGCGCTTGCTAGCGCGTACAGGCTGATTAGATTGACTTTCTCGGCGAGTCGCGATACTTCAAGCGAGGTCCGTTGCGTAGGCCGCGATGTTCAAGGCTTTAAAATCGTCTTCGCCGATGATTTGCAAGATCCTACCGTTCTCGATGCGAACAAAGATGATGTGTCGCTGTTGGTCCATGACCTTGATGAAGCTCGTGCCGTCGCGGGCTTTTGTGCGTGGCGAACAGGCTTCGCAAACGAAATCCGTTTGGACCCATACGTTGTCGTATTCCGGCATGATGCCATCCAACGTATCGCCGAGATAGAAAACTTCCCCAGATCGGTTCGCTGGCGATTGCCATTTGATTTGAATCTCGCCGCGAGCTGCCTCTTCTTTTGCAACGCAATGCAACTCAGCCATGATCGAATTAAACATTCCCATGTTGGTACCTGATCAGTGTAGAACGGTTCTCCGAACCGTTTCCCAGCCCGCCCTGGCTGATTGTAGGGCAATTGCCCGCTCGATGTTGTTGGCGGCTGCACCGAACTCACTGCTCGTAGAGCGATAGTTCGCGGTTTGCGACCTAAAACCGGACGATAGCGCGTTCCGGCTGGTCCAATTGACTTTCTCGGCCAGTAGCGATAATTCAAGCGAGGTCCGTTGCATTTGATGAAGCTCGTGCCGTTGCGAACTTATGTGCGTGGCGAATAGGCTTCGCATTCGTTGTCTGTTTTGATTGAGACGTTGTCGTATTCCGGCAGGATGCCGTCGAGTGTATCATCCAGATAGCACGGTTCTCCGAACCGTTTCCCGGTCCGCCCTAACTGATTGTAGAGCAATTGTTCTTGGTGTTGTTGGTGGCTGGGCCGGACCCACGGCTCGGAGAGCCGTGCTACACTGAACTAAGAAAGAACGCAACATGCCAAGTGATCGTTACATTCCGCCTTCGGATGACCAGATTCGTAAATGGGAGGAAGAGAAGAAGACAAAGGAAAAGTTCCATGGGCAGCGTTCCGAACTGATTGAGGCAGCTTTGCGAAAACTGAAGAAGGATGAACTGATCGAACTGCTGATGCGATTGGATATGTTCGATCCAGCCGTGCGATGGTCGATCGTGGCGGATGTCGGCTTAAAAAGACCGCTGGATCTTATTGCTCATGATCTGCGACAGGCGATCGAGATCGCTACCCGAGTTGATGAAAAGCAAAGGGATACTAACTTTTTCTATAGCTGGCAAGCTTATGAGGAGACCGAACGTGGATTCATATCTTTGATCGGCTTAGGCGAGTTGGAACTTGCCAAAAAGATCGCGCTCGAGTTCATGAAACAGGCTAGCTACCAAGTTGAATGCAGCGACGAAGGGCATATGGTCTACGAAATTGAGATCTGCTTGAATCCGTTAATTCAAGCCGTGGCCGATGACCACTTGCATGTTCATCGCGACTGGGCGATTGAAATGTCACATGCAGACGGGACAGGCTGTATCTGCCACAGTGCTTTGGAAAAGATGGTTCGAGTCCCAAAAGTGTAGTACGGCACTCCGTGTCGTTTTCTGCCCCTCCAGCCCAACCGCGCTCGACAACAAAATTGTCGGCTAGCAACCTTGTGAAAACTAGTGGCTTGGCGTTTTGAAGCCGCTAGAATGAGCGTGTTACGTTCTTGGGAGCATTGGCGACACGTTTTCACGGCACGGAGTCCCGTGCTACACTGTTTGCTCTTTGACAATCTGGTTGGTTACCTTTTTTTCTTGCTTCTAGCCCCGGCTCGGACTAGTTTCAAAGGATGCGATCTACCTACATCATTTGTTATGACATCGCCGACGACAAACGGCTTCGCAAAGTCTTCAAAACGATGAAAGCCTATGGCGATCATCTTCAGTACAGCGTTTTCGAATGCCAGTTGTCCCCCAGCGACTTGATCCAGTGCCGACAACGCTTGTCCGATATCATCAATCACGCCCACGACCAAGTCTTATTCATCAATCTCGGCCCCTCCGAGGGACGCGGTGAACGGACGATCGCAGCCTTGGGCCAACCTTATAATCCAATCGATGCCGCTTGCATGATCGTATAACAAATGATATCCACGCCCCAAACGACCGAACGCGACGATTCCGAGTACTTGCCCGCCCGCATGCTCAACGAATACGCTTATTGCCCAAGGCTGTTCTACCTCGAACATGTCGATGGTCTGTTCGCTCACAACGCGGACACGATCGAGGGAGTTGCCAAGCACTCGCGGGTCGACAAAAAGACAACGGCATTGCCAGCCAGCAAACGATCATCGGATAGCCCGAACGGTGACGATGAGGTTACGGCGGCGGAAGCCATTGACAGAGAAGTTGTGCATGCTCGCAGCGTGACGCTCTCGAGCGAACGCTACGGTGTGTTGGCCAAACTTGATTTGGTCGAATCCGATGGAACGATCGCAACGCCGGTAGATTACAAACGCGGCTCACCCAAAAGACTCGATGACGGTTCGCTGGGTGCTTGGGATCCCGAACGCGTGCAGATATGCGTACAAGCGTTAGTCCTGCGCGAAAACGGCTTTTTATGCGACGAAGGAGTTTTGTTTTTTTGGGAGACACGACAGCGCGTGCGAATCGCGATTGATGCGGAGTTGATTCAATTGACCGAGTCGGTGATCGAGGGTGCAAGGCAATTGCGGCAATCGGATGTGGCGCCGCCGCCGCTGGTCGATAGTCCGAAATGCCCGCGTTGTTCGTTGGTTGGGATTTGTTTGCCGGACGAGACCAGTTTTTGCCGGCATTCACCTGCGGGCGATTCGCTGTTGCAGCCGATGCTATTCGATATCGGTCCGACTCGGATGCGGTCTGCTTCCTTGGCACCGGAAATTCAAGCCACTCGCGTTCGGCAAATGGTAACGGCTCGAGATGAACGCAAGCCGCTGTACTTGAACAGCCAGGGTTTCTCGCTTGGCAAATCTGGCGAGGTACTGCAAGCCAAGGACAAAGGCAAATTGGTTCAAGAGTTCCGGCTCCACGACGTATCGCAGGTGAACGTGATGGGTAATATTCAAGTCACGACGCAGGCGATTCACTCGTTGCTTGAGGCGGAGGTGCCGGTGGTGTATTTCAGCTATGGCGGTTGGTTTCATGGGATGACGCAGGGTGTTGGGTTGAAGAACATCATGTGGCGTCGCGAGCAGTTTCGGGCTGCGGATCGGCCTGAGTTTTGTTTGCGGCTGGCTCGCAGTTTGGTATCGGCCAAGATTCAGAATCAGCGAACGTTATTGATGCGGAATCACATCGAGCCACCGTCGAAAGCGATTCAGTTTATCAAGACGTTGAAGTGGGAGTCGGAGCGGGCCGAGTCGATAGCCTCGTTGCTTGGGATAGAGGGTCTTGCGGCTCGAGTGTACTTTGAGCATTTTGGTGGGATGATCAAGGTGGATTGCGATGCAGCGGAACAAGGCAGGCCGCTTGGGGGAGGAAGTAGAGAGGCAGGTGAGGGGTGGTTACGCTTTGATTTTGAGGGACGGAATCGGCGCCCACCGCGAGATCCGGTGAATGCTTTGTTGTCGTTGGGATATAGTTTGTTGGCGAAGGATTTGACGGTCACGTGTGCGAGCGTGGGGCTGGATCCATATTTGGGATTCTATCATCAGCCGCGATTTGGTCGTCCATCCTTGGCGTTGGATTTGATGGAGCCGTTTAGGCCGTTGGTGGTGGATAGCGCGGTTATTACCGCGATCAACAATCGGATGATTGTGCCGGATCATTTTGTCTCAGCCGGTGACGCGGTCGCGTTGACGGCAGAGGGGCGTAAGGCTTTCTTTCGAGCTTATGAGCAGAGGATGGATCAATTGGTAACGCATCCCTTGTTTGATTATCGAGTAAGCTATCGCAGGATGCTGGAGATTCAGACGCGGCTTTTGGCGAGATGTTTGACGGGTGAGATATGGGATTATCCTGTGTTTGTGACACGCTAGGAGACCGAGGGGTCAGTCGTTCCACCGGCTAAACGTGCGGATCGAGTGGTCAGGTGGTTCGAAAAAGCCGGGGACCGCTCGCGACGCTGTTTTTTGCTGGGAATTATGGTAAAATGGAGGAGAATACGAGTTGGCAGTGGAGGGTAAATCGGTGACAAATAGCAGGGTGCTCGCGAAATGGCGATTTATGCCTTACGGTGTAAGGAGTTACGCGGGAGGCCTTTCCGCGTTCGAAAGAGCGAGGAGAGTCAGTGTAGAAATTATGCGCCTCCGTTGTTCGACGCGACGGGTGGATCTGAAGAGCAGATGCAAAGTGCGTTTACGGTGAGCCGTCTCTGCTAAAACCTCGCGATCCTTCCGGAAGTGAGTCGGGAGGTGGCGAATCGTGAAATGCAAATCAGTCTAAAAATGGCTGATGAGGAATTCGAAGCTTTTCGGCGTTCCGTCATCACGCCCATGTTCCAGCGACATCAGATGTTGTTTGCAAAGACACACAGGCGCGGCTCAACCGACGTTTCAAATAGCGGCCCGGGGCATCGGACGGGACCAACATTGAAAACAACTGCCGAAGAAAACCCAAAGACGGAACGCTACGAACCTTGCCCCTGCAATAGTGGCCTCAAATTCAAATTTTATTGTTGTAAGAAAGTAGAGGCCAATAATCCCGTTCGCGGTGCTTTACTCCTTCAAGTGGGATTTGTAATCGATTCGATCGAGAGTTGTGGTAAGCATCCCCCGAGTAAACTCGGTGGCATTGTTGTCACTGCGGCGCAGTTGCCCTAAGCGCCAGGGACAGATTACAATAATCGTTTCCCGCTCAAAAACTTCCCTCCCATCCAGTTTGCCATACCTTGGTTTACCGTAACCCGTGGATCAAACTTTCCCATCTTGACTCCTTCGTTTGCACGAGGTATCAGACTATTCGTCGGCGTTGGACTGAAATGGCTGCGTTTGCTTTCCTCGCATGGACGATTTGTCAGTTGAATCAATTGTTCGTTTCGTCCATTCGCGCCGACGATTCGATCGCGTTCTTCGAAAACAAAATTCGGCCGATCTTGGTGGAACACTGTTACGAGTGCCATTCCAGTCACGCCACCGAACTGCAAGGTGGATTGAGACTCGATACGCGTGAGGGGGCACGGCAAGGGGGGGATTCAGGTCCGGCAGTTGTCGCTGGAAAAACGGAACTAAGCCTGTTGCTTGCCGCGGTACTGCACGAGGGACTGCAGATGCCGCCGGACCGAAAACTGCCTGACTCAGCCATCGAAGATCTACATCTTTGGATTCAGAATGGTGCAATCGACCCTCGCGATGGGCCAGCAACGCTTGTAAGCTCAAGCCTGGATTTGGAAAACGCCAGTCGGTATTGGGCCTTTCAACCTGTTCTTATGCCGGCTCTGCCGACGGTAGCCAACGAAGTCTGGGCCAACAACGCGATCGATCTTTTCGTGCTGTCCATGCTTGAGAGAAAAGGACTCAACCCAGCGCCAGCGGCCAACAAAGTGGACCTCTGCCGTCGCGTTTACTTTGACTTGCATGGATTGCCTCCGACGCCGGAACAAGTGAATGCCTACGTCAGAGACGAATCTGCAGATGCTTACCAGCGGCTAGTGGATGAGTTGCTAGCGAGCCCTCGCTATGGAGAGCGTTGGGGGCAGCATTGGCTGGATGTGGTGCGGTACGCTGAAACCGAAGGCTTCGAATACGATCGAACGATCCCTGGGGCATGGCGCTATCGAGACTACGTCATTCGCTCCTTCAATTCCGGTAAACCATTTGACCAGTTCCTTGGTGAACAGTTGGCGGGCGACGAATACGATACGCAGGATCAGGAACCTCTCATTGCGGCGGGCTTGCATCGATTGGGGGCCGTCCGCCGAAACGCGGGTAACCAAGAAGTCGCAGGAAGCCGAAACGAAGTGCTTACCGAACGCACGGATATCGTCGGTTCCGCAATGCTTGGACTGACCATTGGATGCGCTCGATGCCACAATCACAAATTCGATCCGATTTCGCAGCGCGACTACTATCGGTTGCAAGCCTTCTTTGCTGCGTCGCATGAAACTGAAGTCTACATGGTCTCCAAAGAAGAACAATCCGAATGGGAGTCCAAATCCAAACCCATTCAATCTGAGATCGATGAACTGAAGAAACGTTTACCGAATCAACCCCTTGCAGAACAAGAGCAGACGCGCCGGCGACTGGAAGAACTCGACCATCAGCTTCCGCCTCCCCTGCCATCGATCAGCTCCGTGCGGAATGCAATCGAAAAGGAAACGCCCATCCATGTGCTTCGCCGGGGTGAGCACTCGCTGCCCGGGGAGCAAGTCGCTCCAGGCATCCCTGCATTGTTTCCATTTTTGGCAAAGGACACCGAACTATCTTCAACAAATCATCCGGCAAATCATACCGCCATCGATCGCAACAAGCCGCGAACTCACTTGGCCAACTGGCTTAGCGATCCAAGCCATCCACTCACGGCTCGCGTTTTTGCCAACCGTGTTTGGCTCTATCATTTTGGACGCGGGATTGTGCCGACCGCCAATGATTTTGGAATCAATGGTCAGCGTCCAAGCCATCCTGAACTGCTCGATCACTTGGCTGGCTTCTTGACCCAGAGCGGCTGGCAAACCAAGGCATTGCATCGATTGATCTTGCTCAGCAACACGTATCGTCAGTCCAGCGAGCCGACTTCGCGAGGATTAGCCGACTCGATCGATCCGAACAACGCGTTGCTTTGGCATTTCCCGAGGCGTCGTTTGAGCGCTGAGGAAATCCGGGATAGCATGCTGGTTGCGTCAGGGGAGTTGAATACCGAGATGGGCGGCCCGGGCGTCATCTTGCAGGTCCACCAAGATTTGGTATCGCAACTGTACAAGCCTTCGCAATGGCAGGTAACGAAATCCTCGCAGGAACGAATGAAGCGTTCCGTCTATCTGTTTGCCAAACGCAATTTGCGTCTGCCGTTTATGGAAGTGTTCGATCAACCAGCAGCGCAAACGAGTTGTTCAATCAGGCAGCAGAGCACTCACGCTCCGCAAGCATTGGAACTGCTCAACGGGGACATGGCCAACGCGTTGGCGGAGTCTTTTGCGCGACGATTAAATCGCGAAGCTGATGACAACCCCTTCGCCCAGATTGAAACCGCGTTCTTGCTCGCACTGGGGAGGTCTCCAACCGACCTCGAACAGCAGTTGGCCACTTCTTTTTTGGAGAACGATTCGTTGAATGAGTTTGCGCTGGCTATCTTCAATCTCAACGCCTTCTTGTACGTACGGTAGCACGGTCCCATGCATCCTAAACTAAACCTTCGGCGAGACGCGATCAAAGACTCCTTTTGCGGCTTCGGCGCGATGGCTCTGGCTTCGATGTTGCATGAGCCTACGCTAGCGGACATGGACTCACTCAATCGTCCGAAATCGACCCGTCTTCCAGCCAAGGCGAAGTCGGTGATCTTTTTGTTTATGGCAGGAGGGCCAAGCCATTTAGAAACATTTGATCCCAAGCCGCTGTTGAATGAACTAGACGGTCAAGCTAGGCCCAGCGAGTTTGGTGACGCCAAGTATCAGTTTGTGCAAAAGGATGCAAAGCTGCTCGGCAGCAAGCGCACATTCGCGAAGCATGGTCAAAGCGGCATTGAAGTATCCGATTTGTTCCCGAATGTCGCGAAAGTCATCGACGACATTGCGGTGATTCGTTCTTGCTACGGCGACATGGTCGTACACTCGGCCGCACAGTACGAACTGATGTCGGGCAGGATCGTGCCGGGCTTTCCAAGCATGGGTGCATGGACAATTTATGGACTGGGGTCGGAGAGTCAATCTTTGCCCGCTTACGTCGTGATGCCTGATCCAGAAGGTGCCTTGGAAGCGGGACAGCCCATGTATGGCAACGGCTTCTTGCCTGCAGCTTATCAGCCGACCATGATGCGGCCGGGCGAAACGCCGGTTCTCAACCTCGATCTGCCAACCGGCGTCGCACTCAAAGATCGTCGTCGCACGATCGAGCTCATTCGCCGTTTGAATCAAGTCAACACAACGTCGCAGGACCAGGAATTTGCGGCTCGCATCGAGGCGTATGAGTTGGCGTTCAAGATGCAAACCGAAGCACCGCAAGTATTTGATCTATCCGGGGAGACCGAGGAGACTTTCAGCCTTTATGGGATTGGCGACAAGTCAACGGACGATTATGGACGACGCTGCTTGCTAGCCAGGAAGTTGGTGGAGCAAGGCGTTCGATTCAGTGTTGTTGTTTCAGGTGGCGGATCCGGCAACACGCAATGGGACGCACATGGGGACATCGAGGAGAATCACATCCGCATGGCCAAGGAAACGGACAAGCCTGTGGCGGGACTTCTTCTTGATTTGAAACGCCGCGGATTGCTCGATTCGACGCTCGTGCTTTGGGGCGGTGAATTCGGAAGATCACCGGAAGCTCAAGGAGGCAAGGGACGGGATCATCACAACCTTGGCTTCAGCATGTGGATGGCGGGTGGCGGGATTCGCGGGGGTCAGGCGATCGGTGCCACCGACGAGATCGGACTTAAGGCCATCGAGAGTCCGTATCACTTTCGAGACATCCACACCACCATTTTGAACCAGTTAGGGTTAGATCAAGACAAGTTGACTTACCCGCACCTCGGACGAAACGAACGGCTTACGCAGCTTCGCGGCAAAGTCATACAACAAATTGTTTAATCTGTAGGTGAAATGCCCCCGAGTTTATCTCGAGTTTATCTCGGGGGATCGTTACCTTCTCTCTAAGCGGGCTGCTGAACTGCAAACGTCAAGGCCTTGCCGCTTCGACTGCCATTTCCACAATCATTTAGAGAAACCACAGAGACACGGAGAAACACAGAGTTTGATCGCAACCTAGATCATGCTCTCTGTGATCCTCTGTGGCTCCGTGGTTGCATTGTGCTTTGCATTGTGCTTTGCTTACGCTTGATACATCAGTGGAGCATTTTGCTGTTGGTGGATTTGATTGCATTCCTCGGGCGAAATACGGAGGGCTTTGGCCAATTGCCGAAGGTAGTCCGCTTCCTCCCGAGTATCTAGCTTGATCGCCGTGAGCGAAATAGCGTAGGCTTTTTGCTCCATTCCGACCGGCAGGGACTGGGCATACTCATCCACATTGAGAGGTCGAGCAAATTCGGCTCGAAGGAATTGTATTGTCTCCGGGCTGGTGTCACCCACTTGTCCAAGGATGTTTTTTTGTTCATCGTCCGAGATTTCGCCGTCCACTTTGGCCGAATTGATCATGGCTCGAATGAGCAGGACAGCTTGGTCGTTTTGGGAAAGGGTTGCAGGCTTGGGAACGCTAAGGTTGATCTTGGGCTCTTGACGTTGACGTTGACCAAAAATATCGGTTGGTAGTTGCGAGCTTTGGGATGGAGGAGTGGCCCGAGGCATTTCACGAGGCTGAGATGGGCGAGATTGGGGTTGGTTTGGAGATTGCTTCGCACTCGCAGATCCTCGACCGACACCGAGCATTTCTTCCAGTTGTTCGGGACTCATGGGAGAGTCGGAACTGCGTGGTCCGCGCGGGTTGCCTTGTGGAGCCGAGGCCGGTGCGGCGTGTCCACCAAGTATTTCCGAAAGGATGTCGGCTGCCCCACCGCCTCCTTTGCCCCCTGACCGGCCTCCACCAAGCAAACTTCCCAGGATGTCAATTGCGTTCATGAAAAGGTTCTCCAGAAAATTGAGTCTAAGTCAAACCATCGATTTTAGCCAATTTTGATGCAATGCAAATGTGGCGGCCCTCATGAATTATTGGTTTTGATAGTTGGGACTCTTCGGCTTCGAAATGCGGATTGGAGTACAATGCGTCCCTGGCGCGATTGCCTTGTCATCTCCCGATCCAAAGAAACTCATTCACCAGCACTGAATGGCGGAGCCGAACGATGAAATGTCAACAATTCTACATAAGATCTATTTCGGTCGCGGTCCTTGCGATCCTTTCGTTCGCGACTGGCTCTTCACAAATGGCAGTTGGGCAAGAGAAATCGGAGAACCGGGCGGTTGGGCCGAAACGAGTCCCCAAACCCAAAGTGGAACGGGATGTTCTGGAAAAGAAAGTTGCCAAGCTTTCATCCGATTTGGACTCGCCAAAACAAGCCATCCGAGATCAATCCGAAGCGGAGCTGGTGGCACTCGGTCCGGTTGTTATTGAGTTTTTGCCCCCGATTGGCGCCGACGCCTCGGCGGAATGGAAAATGCGAATCGATCGTTTACGCGATACGCTTGAAAAACTGGAAATGCAAGAATTCACTATGCCCTCAACCGTTACGCTGAGCGGGAGCATGACCGGGCGGCAAGCGCTAACCAAAATTGCCGAAGAGACAGGCAACACCATCACTCTAGGTGATTCCCCGAATTTAGACCGAGACGTCGTTACGGACTTTGATTCAACTCCATTTTGGGAGGCGTTTGATGAAGTGGTTGACCAGTTAGAACTGACCGTGTCTGGCGGCGATGGCGAGAACATTCAGCTTGTCCCGCGCGCGGCCAATGCTCCGCTTCGGATTGCGGCAGCGGGATATTCAGGGGTCTTTCGGATGGAGCCGTTGACCATACAAAAGACCTACCAGCTTCAAGATCCCGCCCAGAGTACATTGCAGATACAGGTCTTGCTCTCTTGGGAGCCAAGACTCGCACCTGTGTTCGTCAAGTTCCCGATGGAAGCCATGGAACTGGTTTGTGACGATGGGCAGGTGTTGCAATCCAAAATGAGTGCAGATGAAACGGAGTTTGTGCCGGCAGGTGGTTCTCAATTGCAGGTCGCGTTGAATTTCGTTTTGCCCGAACGCAAGGCAAAAAAGATCCTTCGATGGAACGGTAAAGTCTTCGTGTCGATACCGGGGAAGCCGGCCACGCTTGAATTCGACGAATTGATGAAGGAAGGGAAGAAGACGGCAACGGTTGGTAATCTCAAGGTCGTCTTGGAGAAAGCTCGCAAGAATAGGGATATCTACGAGGTGTTGGTAGGGATTTCGCTCAATTCAACGGAGCAGACGGCCGAGGCGTTCCGAGGTTGGACCAATACGCATGAAGCGTTTTTGATGGACAAGGACAATAAGCGTCTCGAACATGTGGGTTGGTCGACCACCCGCATGAATGATAAAGAAATTGGTTTGTCGTATTTGTTCGACGTTGAAAAGGGGCTAGAAGGGTGCAAGTTTATGTATCGGGCTCCGGGCAGTGTCGTTGACCAAACGGCTGAATTCGCCTTAGAAGATGTGCCGCTGCCGTGATGCAACTCGAGTGGGATCCCGAGGTAGAAGCCCCAGCCACGATCGGCATAATCGGTGCTGGTCCGGTCGGGCTGGAAGCAGCGATCTATGCACGGTTTCTTGGCTACTTCGTATCGATCTTTGAACAGCGACGTGTGGCTCATCGTGTGCTGGATTGGCATGATCGCCCGTTGGACGTAACGGTCGAGGAATGCACGACCTCCATGGGCCATGCGGCCATCGCGGCCCAGAATCCAGAGTATGTTCGGAGAAGGCCAGACGAAGTGTTTACAGGTCGTACGTACGCTGAAGAGTACTTGCTGCCACTTGCAAAGACGGACTTGCTTTTCGATGATATTCATTTTTTAAGCCCGGTGGTGGACGTTTCTCGCTATCGTACGTTTATCACCGACGCAATCGATCGGCAGGAAAGGTGCAACGATGAGTTCCGAATCTTGGTCGACGGTCGCCACCGAGGGGCGTGGGTTTCGCGAGCCGACGTCGTGATCGATTGTCGAGGTGCGACTCAAAGGTTTTCTGGCATTGGGCCAGGCGGGGGCCTTGCGATCGGTGAAAGTCTGCTTCGCGATTCCTTTCTGTTACATACACCGCTGGATCGCAAGTTCGAAGCGAAGTCGGTTGTTGGAAAACATGTTTGCCTTGTGGGCCAGTCCAGGCGTGCTTCGCAGTTTGCGTTGGAGTATTTGACGCGGTTCGGCAACGAGCCCAACAGTCGTTTGACATGGATACTTCGACCGGACAGACGACATGATGGCCGCTTCGTCGCGGAAGCTCTGAACGCAATAAGCCAAGAGCCGCCAAGTAACATGGTCACAATCGAATCGCTTGGCGTGGAACAGATTCAACGCAATGACGCCGGCTCCTTTTTGCTGAAATTCCTGAAGGACGACGACTCGACGGTTGAGTTGCAATGCGACGCTGTGGTGGCTTTAACCGATGGTCGCGAAGGCGGCCTTTCCAGTGAACTGTTCGAAGGCAGGCCGGCTCAGTTGGAGGGATGTCCAGGCTTTGTCACGAGCGAGCCTGGTTTTTATAGGTTGCGAAGCGGGAGTATCGAGGAGGGGGCTGGGGTTGGATTGTCCGACACGTTTGGAAGCATTCGCGAGTTGTTTGCGATGTTGGCTGGCAGGCTAGACCTGGATCTGTACGATATCATTTCGAGACAGCAAAACGTGACCGACAAATCCTAGTTGGCCGCATGTGCAACGCGAACGATTTATCGGATTAAAAAGATGAAATTTGAGGCGGTGATTTTCGACCTTGACGGCACCCTACTCGACTCGCTGGAGGACATTGCCGCAGCGGCCAATTGCGTTCTTGCGGAATTGGACAAACCAATCTATCCGGTGTCGGCTTACAAGGAACTCGTCGGGGATGGTTTGGCGATGCTTTTTCAGCGGGCTCTGCCGGAATGTGAGCGTCAGCCTGAGCTCAAATTGGACTGCATGCGACGCTTTGAGGCTGCTTACTCGGATTGTTGGAATAATCAGTCAAAGCCCTACGACGGGATCGAGGAGCTTTTGAAAATACTCAACCAGAACGCGGTGAGTTTGTCGGTTCTGTCGAATAAAGCGGACGCATTCACCAAGCGTTGCGTTCAGCATTTTTTTGGAAGTGTACGATTTCAGCATGTGCTAGGTCAAACGGAACGCTTTCCTCGCAAACCTGATCCGGCGAGTGCCAAGTGGTTGGCGGAACAATTGGCCGTCGATATCGATCGTATCGCTTACGTGGGTGATACGAACACCGACATGAAAACTGCATTGGGGAGTGGAGTATATGCGATTGGAGTCACATGGGGATTTCGTCCCGAGAGCGAACTGCTAGCAGCGGGTGCAATGCAGATCTGTAGAGACGTCGGTCAATTGACAGACTGCCTGCTTGGCTCGGGACGAAAGACTTAGTTTTTTCGTTCTCATGATGGACCGAGTCCAGGTGCGCAGGAAGCCATGAAACCAGCCAATCCAAGTGTCCGAACCTCCGATCAATCCAAGCAAGAAGAGATTGAGATCATCAAGCGTCGGATGCACCAGCGTCTGGTCGACAAGATCGACTTGTCCAGGGTGGGCGACCTAAAGGGAGAATCCTTTCGACGGGAGATCCGGTTGGTTGTCGAACACTTGTGCGACAGCGAAAACACGTTTTTGAATCGATCGGAGCGGGACAAAATCGTCGACGAAGTGCTCGACGAAACGTTGGGACTTGGTCCTCTTGAGTTCTTGCTGAAGGACCCCTCGATTAGCGATATTTTGATCAATGGACCCAAGAATATATTTGTTGAGCGTCGTGGGCAGTTGGAAAAGACCGACGTCGAGTTTCGCGACAATGCGCACTTGATGCAAATCATCGATCGCATTGTGTCGAAGGTAGGTCGACGGGTCGATGAAACATGTCCGATGGTGGACGCACGGTTGGAGGATGGTTCGCGAGTGAACGCGATCATTCCGCCTCTTGCGTTGGATGGAGCGTGCGTTTCGATACGCCGATTTGGTTCCAACCCGGTCAAGTTGGAGGGCTTGCTCAACTTCAAAGCGTTTACGCCAGAGATGGTGATGTTGCTCGAGGGTTGTATCAAGGCACGGCTGAATATCATCATTAGTGGCGGTACCGGTTCCGGAAAGACCACGCTTCTCAATACGTTGAGCAGTTTCATTCAGAACGACCAACGGGTGGTTACGATCGAGGATGCGGCCGAACTGCAACTCCAACAAGAACACGTCGTCCGACTTGAGACTAGGCCAGCGAACATCGAAGGGACTGGCGCCATCACAGCCACCGACCTCGTTCGAAACGCACTTCGAATGCGTCCGGAACGGATCATCATCGGTGAGTGTCGAGGTGGCGAGACGTTGGACATGTTGCAAGCCATGAATACGGGCCACGATGGATCGATGACGACCGTACACTCCAATTCGCCGCGAGATGCGATTGCGAGACTTGAGACGCTGGTCATGATGGCCGGTTATGACTTGCCAATCAAAGCCATTCGTCAGCAGGTTGCGGGGGCGGTCGACGTGATTATCCAAGCCAATCGCTTGCAGGGTGGACCACGCCGCGTGATGAATATCACGGAAGTTCAGGGGATGGAGCAAGATACGGTGGTATTGCAAGACATCTACCGCTTTGTTCAGGAAGGGGTCGACGAAAACGGGAAGGCCCACGGTTACTTCGAGGCAACCGGTGTTCGTCCTTCGTTTATGCCTCGGTTAGAGTCAGCTGGCATTCGATTGCCAGCAAGTGCTTTCCGCCAACGGATCATGATGAGGGCTTAGCAGAATGATTGTATTGATAATAGCCGCCTCGGTCGGAATTTGCGTTGCCGCGATCATTGGTGCCGTTGCCGTAATGGTTCGCGGCGATGAAACTTCGCTTGTCGAGGATCGCTTGTCCTCGTTGACGAAGCAAACTCGAAAGGACCACCAAGGTGGCGACGAAGAGTCGCTCATGTTGCGAAGTCCTATGGAGGGGACATCGAACATCATTGAGCAATGGATGACGCGGCAGTTCAACATGAAGGTCATGTTGGAGCAAGCTGGGATGAAAATACCCCTAGCCAAATTCGCTTTGTTGTGCATGGGCATGGCAGGGGTTGGGACCATCGGCTGTTTGTTTGCTCCGATCCCGTGGTTCATCGCGCCGATTGCTGGCTTGATACTTTTCTTCCTCCCGTTTTTCTGGGTGAAAATGATGAAGAAGAGGCGAATCAACAAATTCAATATGCAATTGCCGGAAGCGCTGGAGATGTTGAGTCGATCGTTGCGTGCTGGGCATTCTTTGGGTGCCGGCTTTGGATTGATCGCCGACGAGATGCCGGATCCACTGGCTCGCGAATTTGGGCGATGCTTTGAGGAACAGAACTTTGGCGTTTCCCTGGAACAGTCGCTGGAGTCGATGACCCTAAGGATACCTAACTTGGATCTGCGGTTTTTTGCGACCGCGGTCATCTTGCAACGACAAACCGGTGGCGACTTGGCGGAAATTTTAGACAAGATTGGGAATCTCGTTCGAGCGCGTTATAGGTTGGCAGGCCAGATCCAGGCGTTGACGGGTGAAGGCCGGCTTTCTGGAATTGTACTTTTGGCTTTGCCACCCGGATTATTCACAGCCATGCTCTTCCTAAACAAAGAATACGTCATGAAGTTGTTTACAGACCCGATGGGCCAGTGGCTCTTGGGCGGTGCGATCGTGATGCAGTTCTTGGGTGCGCTTGTGATCCGGAAAATCATCGACATCAAAGTTTGATAAGAGTTGTCAGTTGTCAGTTGTCAGTTGTCAGTTGTCAGTTGTCAGTTGTAAGAGACTGACGAGCACTTTTTTACAGATTTTGCATACTCCAATACTCCAATACTCCAATACTCCAATACTCCAATACTCCAATACTCCAATACTCCAATACTCCAATACTCCAGTTCTCCAGTTCTCCAGTTCTCCTTACTCCAACTTTCCCGCAGGAACGAAAATCGTGTTGATCTTGGCTGCCGTCGATCTCAGACTCATCGTTGCCGTGACCGTGTTTTTGGCGGTGGTGTCCTTTGTTTGGTTTGCGATGGATGTGTTTAATCGCGACGACAAGGCGGCAGCCGAAAATCGCTTGGACATGATGAATGTGTCTATGCGGAGGGGAACGGAGTCCAAAGAGTCCAAAAAAGACATGCTGGCGAGGGTCTTTGAACAAGCCTCGCCTTCGGTAGCAAAACACTTGCAGCCTAAAACCGAAGCGGAAGTGGGAAAGTTGAAATCAAGGCTTGCGGAAGCTGGATTTCGATCCGAAGGGGCTAGCGGTGTATTTCTCTCGATCAAAGTCTTTGCTGCGTTGGGAGGTGTTTTTCTTGCCGGGGGGGTTACGACTTTTACCCATGGGTTGGGGTCCACCGTATTGTTAAGAGCCGTACTTGGAGGCGGCATCGCCTTTTTCCTTCCCGAGTTGGTTCTTGATTTTTTGCGATCGAGCCGAAAGAAACAGATTACGCTTGGGCTGCCTGATGCTTTGGACTTGCTGGTCGTCAGCGTGGAAGCGGGTCTGGGCTTGGATCAGGGTATTAAGAAAGTTTCAGATGAGATGCGAGCTTCGTATCGAGTGCTCTCGGATGAACTGCAGTTGAGTACGCTGCATCTTCAAATGGGGCGTGCTCGGGCCTCGGTGTTACAAGATCTGGGTTATCGAACGGGGGTCGAAGACCTCAGAACGCTCGCTTCGCTGTTGATACAGGCAGACAAATTTGGGTCTGGAGTCGCCCAAGCGTTGCGGGTTCAGAGCGAGTCGATGCGGATCAAGCGTCAGCAGATCGCGGAAGAAAAGGCGGCGAAGACGGCGGTGAAACTGATTTTCCCGTTGGTCCTTTTCATATTTCCCGGCGTCTTCGTGGTGCTGGTGGGACCTGCGGCAATTCAAATGGCCCGGGAGATGTTCCCCGCCATGCAGGGCAAGTAGACCAACCAATTCATTACTTGGGTGAGGTGAGGCTCCTGCCGAACCATTGCGACGCTAGCTCGGCAGGAGCCTCGCACTCCCGTTGTTTTCTAAACGTTTGGCCACCATCTGGTTGAGTACGAGTACACATCGAGGGTTATGGATGTGGGTAAAGTTAAGGTGATTGACCGGGAAGCATCGACAGTTTAGTATCGTGTTTCACCTAGACACGCCTCTCGGTTCCCATTTCCATTCCATTTTCCATTGTTGGGGAATTCTCACATGCCATTTGCAAAGTCGCGTAGACTTTTTGGGTTGCTCATCGCACTCGGTAGTTTTGGTACTGTTCCATTATCGGCCTATGCGGAGATTTCTCCCAACACCTTGACCCGGCCTGAAACACTGAGCGGCTGGCAGCTCCTATTCGACGGCAAATCGGCCGACGGCTGGCGGAATTACAAAAAGGAAGGACTCTCAGATGGATGGAAAGTCTCCGACGGCGTTTTGACTAGAGAAGGCAAGGGCGCTGGCGACATCGTTACAAAGAACAAGTACAAGTACTTTGAACTGATGTTGGAGTATAAGATCTCCGAAGGAGGGAATAGTGGATTGATGTTCCACGTCACTGAGGATAATGCAAATCCTTGGCACAGCGGACCGGAAATTCAGATTCAAGACAACGTCGCTGGTCATGACCCAGAGAAGTCAGGTTGGCTCTATCAATTGTACAAACCCTCGGCACCGAGTTGGGTCAAAGAAACGGGGATAATCGATGCCACTCGTCCTGCGGGAGAGTGGAATCAGCTCTTTCTTCGCATTGATCCTAATCAGTGCGAGGTTTCCATGAATGGTGCACTCTACTACCGGTTCAAGCTAGGGGACCAAAAATGGAAAGAGCTTGTTGCAAAAAGCAAGTTCGCAAAGTTCCCCGGCTTCGGTGCGGCGGGCGAAGGTCACATCTGTTTGCAAGACCATGGAAACTTGGTCTCGTTTAGAAACATCAAAGTGCGAGAGCTGCCGCAAGATCGCCCGGTCGCGCAGCCAGTGGATGGCGTGTTGGCAACGAAGAGTACCCTCGCATTCCCCAAGCTGAAGTGGCAAGGCTGGGATGTGATGGACGAGGATGGCAATCCAAACAAGCCACTGCGAGTCTTGGAACTTAGCTATGCCAAGGGGGACTCCAACCGCCTATTTGCAATCGATCAGAGAGGCTGGATTTTCACTTTTGAAAACAAGCCCGACGTCCAACAGTCCAATTTGATCCTCGATATCTCCAAGAAGGTGAACCGCTGGTGGGATCCAGGCGCAAATGAACAAGGCCTCTTGGGGATGGCATTGCATCCCAAGTTTAAGGACAACGGTCAACTGTTCGTTTGCTACACCAAACGCGAAAACAATCACTCGATCGTCTCTCGCTTTCGCATGGCCAAAGACAATTCGAACAAGGTAGATCCGGAATCCGAAGAGATTTTGTTGGATGTCGACCAGCCATATCAAAACCACAATGGTGGATCCATTGAGTTTGGTCCCGATGGCTTTTTGTATATAGGCTTTGGCGACGGTGGCCTTCGGAACGATCCGAATGCAACGGGTCAAAATCGTGGCCAATTGCTGGGTTCCATCCTCCGCATCGATGTCGATTCCAAGTCAAACGGTTTGCCTTATGGAATCCCAGCAGACAACCCTTGGGTTGGCGTAAAAGGAACACGGCCCGAGATCTATGCCCATGGCCTACGCAATCCTTGGCGAATCAGCTTTGATACGAAGACGGGACGCTTGTGGTGCGGTGACGTCGGGCAAGAATTGTTCGAAGAGGTTAATGTCATCGCCAAGGGTGGAAACTACGGTTGGAGCAATCGCGAAGGGACGCATCCGTTTGGAAACCGCCCTGCGGTCGATGGTGTTTCGGCACCGATCGATCCGGTCTGGGAATACGACCACACCGCGGGCAAGTCGATTACCGGAGGTCGGGTTTATAACTCGGACCGTATGCCACAATTGAAGGGCAAGTACATTTATGCAGACTACGTTACAGGCAGCATATGGGCATTGACTTACGACCCATCCACCGGAAAAGCCACTCGCAACGAGCAAGTCATTGAGAAGGGGGTTCCAGTGGTGGCGTTTGGTGAAGACCAAAACGGGGAGATCTATTACATGCGAGACAGTTCGCGTGGTGAATTCATCTATCGTTTTGAAAAGAGCGAATAAGTCGATTTGGTTAAACAATACTTGGTTCGGTGGGGTGAGGCTCCTGCCGAACCGTTGCGGTGCCAGCTCGGCAGGAGCCTCGCTCTCCCTTTGTTCTTCATAGGATTACGATATGCAAGGATGAGTCTCGGACCTTTGTGGATTTTTGGGTAGCCGAATCGCTAAACTAGTTATCCGATTAACTGACCTTGCAGCACCAAGTTGGAGACTTTTCATCCTCTTGGTTTGGGCTACTTGGTGGGGTGGGATTTTCTTCTATGCGACGGTCGTGGTTCCGATTGGAACCGACGCGATCGGCAGCACGGAACAAGGCTTTATCACTCAAAAAGTCAGCCGCATCCACAACGGATTGTCCGTTGCGTTTCTTGCCTGTTTGTGGATTGAAGCCATCCGTTTGCGAAGTATTTCTTTGGGTGTTGTATCCGCAACCCTTGCCGCCAATGTCCTGTTCTTAACGCTTTGGCATGCTCATTTGACAAGCAATATGAACTTCTTGGAGCAAAGTGTTCCATCCACCTTCTACCAACAACATGCAGTCTACCTTTGGTTGTTTGCTGTCGAATGGATCCAAGGGATGGTGATATCGGCTATGCTCTTCCGGTCTGTAAGAGCGTAGGCGAGGAACAACGAGCGAAGGGCCTCGCTCGTCCACAAGTGCCATACAATTTCGCGGCACCCTCGCTTACGTCTCGGGTCGGGTAGAAAAACCAAGTAAGAATTGCTGTATGGGACGCGTCTCAATCGGCTTTGCGGGATTTGAGAGAAGGGTTTATGCAAAATCGAACAGCGACATGGAGACCCGCAAAGCAATTTGCAACACGGAACGGAAATCGACAGTTTTTTGTTGCGTTTTCCAATCGTAATGGCTTGGAACACTATTTGCAGGCCACTCAACAGCGTCCGAGTATCCCAACCCGATGCGTAAGCGAGGGACAAGTTCGCAGGTCCCTCACTTACGTATCGGGTTGTGATTGGTAGTTTTCACATCGCCGCTCGCCTAAAAAGATTGGTGTTATATGATCCAGACTTTTGATTTATTGAAGTACGTTGCGAGGCTGGTTGCCGTCGCAATTGCGATTTGCCCCATTTCAAGTACTTGGGCGGCGGACTCAAGTCCCTTGCAGGCGATTTCCGCCGATCTGACGGCGGTTCCGCAGAATCTGCTCAAGCTGGTGCACACGCCAGAGGTTCAGAAGGAACTGCAACTGGAGGGGGACTCGCTTACGTCCTTTTTGGATGAACTAGCGAGGATTGATGGGCCGTGGTGGCGAGTTCGCATTAAACCTGAAGCTGAGCAACGCAAGATCATCGCCAATCAAGAACAGTTGCTCATCGCGCTGTTGGGCAAATACGTTTCATCGGAGAAACTCGAGCGGCTCAAGCAAATCGAACTTCAGTCGCAAGGAACACGCATCTTTGCCAGGCCAGATGTAAGCGTGGCAGTGGGACTTAGCAAGACGCAAACGACGCGACTCAATGAATTGTATTCTGCGACAGATCGGGTAGCTAAAAAACTTCAAGGGCCAAAAGCCCAAGACAAGAAACTCCAGGAAGAGGCACAGACAGCCAAGGAGGCAGAAGCCAAAGGCATTGCCGAGACTTTGACGCAGCCTCAAAGAATTGCTTTCAGCAAATTGATGGGGGCTCCGTTTGATACGATGAAGCTGACGCGGATTTATCCGCTCGCTCCAGAGCTAATCGAAAGTGGCTATTGGGCTGGCGGTTCGGCGACCAAACTCGCTGCGAATCGGGGCAAGGTGGTTTTGCTGCACTTTTACGCGTTCCAATGTTCCAACTGCATTGCCAATTTTGGTCACTACAATCGTTGGCACGAGCAGTTGACCAACCGCGGAGTGAGAGTCATCGGTATTCAGACGCCAGAGACATCCGCGGAACGGGATGTGAAGCAAGTTCAAAATGCCGCCAAGGATAGGGGCTTCAAATTCCCGGTGCTTGTCGATGTCAAGAGTAGCAACTGGGACGCTTGGTCCAACACCATGTGGCCAACGGTTTATGTCATCGACAAGAAGGGCTATATACGATTTTGGTGGCAGGGCGAACTCAACTGGGAGGGCGCCACCGTGGATAAAACGATCGAAAAATTGGTCGATGAATTGCTTTCTGAAGATTAAGCCAAGCGAGATTCACTTCTTGTCAATTCACCGCTTGTCAATGGTACGCAAGGCGCGCTTTGCGATGTATTGAGTGTCGAGTGAATCCGATTGTTTTAACCAACTCATTGCCGTGGCTTGAACCCATCCCGGTTGTGATTTGCTAGCGTCATTGAGCCAATTGCCGACCGAATTCTTGACATATTTTGACGCGTCGGCAAGCAAGGGTTCGAGAATGGGCAAACCCAACTCGGGTTGGTCTTTGAGCATTGGAATATGCGAACACCAAACGCCACAGGGGCGAGTGATTTCGGACGCGTACCTGCGAAGCCGTTCGTTGCGGCTGCCGGTCCAGGGGACTAAGCACTTTATTGCGGAAACCGGATCGCGAACAACGTCCGCTCTCAAGGCCAACCAAGCGATCTCTCGCAGCCCAGAATGTGCGTCATCCGCAAACAGCTTGATCCAAGCAAGTTTACGTGCAAACGTAATGTCATTTTTCGAACCGACGAGAATCGAAGCCCATTCGCGAACGATATCGCTTGCGTGCGTAGAAAGCAAACGCCAAGCATCGTCCCCAATTTTGATTCGTTCGGAAAGCCAACGGCCGATTGCAAACGATTGCTTGAGGGCCGATTGGTCCAGAAGATCTGGCGTCCAACAGAAACTTTCTCGTTCGTTGTCATTGAGCCCAATTTGTTTGCAAATGTTGCTTAGGAGTTTTTGGCGGTCACAAGCCAACCACTCCGGAAGATTTTTGGTGGGTACGAGCCCTTCGGACAGAGCTAGCATTACGGGTTCAGGGATTTCAATCATCCGCCGAGCAGGCTTTCGATTTCGAACAGCGTCAAGATCCACTCGTACTCCCACTCTTAATCTCACTCGAACTCGTGCCTGTGATTTTATTGTCGCCTTTCGCTCCTAGGCTGTGAAATTATCCCGCCGGGGTTGTTTTAATGCAATTGGTGCGCTAAAAATCTCGCATGACAAAGCCAACATCTCAAATCGTTAAACAGGCTCGTGTTTCCCGTCCAGAGCGAAC
>JANMLD010000133.1:0-2681 GCA_031372345.1 Pirellula sp. | reverse complement strand
CGGCCAATCCACAATCGATGTTGTTCTTGAACCTGGTCAAATACTCGAGGGAATCGAATTGCCGTTCGAGCGTTGATGGCGTTTCGAAATCGGCTTGGAACGCTGGATTCGTGCTGCCGAACGCTGATTTTATGTATTATTACCTTGTTTGGTCACCCCTTCAAACCTGCCTTCATCGACTTTGTCCCAACAATTCGTTACTCGGGAGGGTGAGGCTCCTGCCGAACCATGGCGTCGCCAGCTCGGCAGGAGCCTCGCCCTCCCGTCAAGTCTCGAATGTGCAGGCGTTATTGTTGCTTAGTTTCTATCAGGCGTTTGCAGTTGGGTGACCAATGATCATAATCATGATCTTCCTGCCGTCCAGTATTTCCCTCCCGGAGTCCATTTTGATGCGATACTTAGCCCTTCCTCTCTTGCTTTTTGTTTCAACCATGGCCTTAGCTGCCGATGGACCGATTGCTGCGCCGCCCGAATCGGACATGCAGGTGATCTTTAACGGCAAAGATTTGGATGGCTGGGATGGTGACCCAAAGCTTTGGAGCGTGCGTGACGGCGTGATTCATGGTGAAACGACAGCGGAAATCCCGGCCGCGGGAAACACGTTTCTCATTTGGAAAAAAGGCACGACCAAGGACTTCGATTTGCGGTTGTCATTCCGTTGCAATGCGACCAACAACTCTGGCATTCAATACCGTTCCAAACACATCGCGGAGGGGCAAGTTAAGAATGCATGGGTCGTTCGCGGATACCAACATGAGCTTCGCAATGAAAACACCTTCCCAAATACTTCCAGCTTCATCTACGACGAAGGTGGAAGTGGAAAGCGTGGACGCATTTGTCTAGTCGGCGAAAAGGCATCGTGGGAAACCGGTGGCAAGAAAGTCGAGTCCAGCTCACTCATCGATCAAGAGGGATTCAAGAAGTTAATGAAACTCGATGACTGGAATGACGTCGTGATTATCGGCAAAGGCACCAATATCAAGCATTACTTGAACAATCAATTGGTTCTCGATTTCACCGATAACGAGCCTACGCTTGCTTTGAAAGAAGGCGTGATGGCCCTGCAGCTACACGCGGGAAAGCCGATGTGGGCTGAGTTCAAGAACATTCGCATCAAAGCGATCAAGTAGTAACCCAACGAGCGAAAAGCCTCGCTCGTCCACAAGTGTCGCCTTTTGCTCCGCAAAAGTGCGTTTTGCGAGCGCACTTTCGCGGAGCGAAAGGCGACAATAAACATCCCCACCTAAATTCCCCTCCTATCACTTTTTGCTCACCGAGGAACCGTCCGTGCGTATCTGGAATTGCATCCCCCTTACGACTTGCGAAGCAATCGCAAACCCGTTTCATCGAATGGTATCACTCGTTCGAATCGCAACAGTCACTGCGTTGATTATTGGCTGCCCCGTTGTTCGGAATGGCTTGGCTCAAGACATCACCAAGAAACAATCCGTCGACTTCAAGTCCACTCCTAGCTGGGTTTGGCTGGGTGACCCGAACGAAGTGCCTCAAATCGCGATGCGAAAAGAGTTCACGCTGGAGGGCAAAGTAGAGAAATCGATCCTTGCCGCAACAGCGGACAATCAATGCGATGTCTTTGTCAATGAAAAGAGAGCCACACGTTCCGATGACTGGGCCCGGCTCGAAGCCAGCGATATCAGCAAATTGCTAAAGCCTGGAAAGAATGTCATCAGCATCTCAGCTAAGAACGAGGGTGGACCGGCTGGAGTGCTGGCTGCCATGTATGTAAAAATGGAAAACGGCAAAACCATGGAGATCGTGACCGACGTATCTTGGAAAGGGAGTACCGATGCCAAAGGTCCAGCTTGGCGGAAATCCGACTTCGACGACTCGAAATGGAGTCCGGTCAAGGTCATTGGGAATATTGGTGATAGTGCACTTCCATGGTCGGCCAACATCGACCGAGATGCTTTGCAGTCGGCATTAGGAGGCGGTACGAGCGCAGGAGGTGAGTTCATTCCTGAAATCGCTAAAAACGCCCAAGTGCCCGCTGGCTTCAAAATTGAAAAGATCTTTCAAGTACCTCGTTCCATGGGCTCATGGGTTTCTTTGACGACCGGCCCACAAGGCCGTCTGTTCGCCAGCGACCAAGAAGGATCTGGCATTTTTATGATTACGCCTGGTGACAATACGAAGCCGACGAGAGTCGAAAAGTTGCCGGTGCAATTAAGCGGTGCACACGGATTGCTTTGGGCGTTCGATTCGCTTTACGCGGTCGTCAACGGGCCTGCTTCTGGTCTTCACCGATTGCGTGACACCGACGGCGATGGACTGGTCGATAGCGATGAATTCTGCATGCCTTTGCCTGGCGCGGGGGAACATGGACCTCATGCTGTGATCCTTAGCCCAGATCAAAAGTCCCTTTTTGTTATCGCTGGAAACCATACGAAACTTCCGAGCAAAGTAGCCGGCAGCCGCATCCCACAGAATTGGAATGAGGACCATCTACTGCCACGACGATGGGACGCCAACGGCCACGCCGCTGGAATTTTGGCACCGGGAGGTTGGATCTGCAACGTCGATCCGAGCGGTAAGGAGTGGAACGTCTATAGCATGGGATATCGCAATCAATATGACATCGCATTCAATCCAGACGGGGATTTGTTTACGTACGATGCCGACATGGAATGGGATTTCGGTTCGCCTTGGTACCGGCCCACGCG
>JANMLD010000058.1:0-1416 GCA_031372345.1 Pirellula sp. | reverse complement strand
CATTTTGGTTGCTACTCGGGCGTTACAGATTGTCAATTCGCATTTCGTATGGACTTGATTTTATTCTCTCCTGATTTGCATTTTGCGTTAAAAAATGTTGGGTTGGCACACCATTTAGGTTGAAATGGCGGATACCGATCGAACCGAAGATTCTTTCTAAAGTAATCCCCCCATTTGAAACGAAACTAGGTGCAGGACGGCTTTTTCTGCGCTGGACAACTCGACAGAGTCAAGTCCAGTATTTTGAAAAGCTGGCCGAGGTTGATTAGGGGGGAAAGTGCTTGCAATCCAAGATTGAGTTGCTTGGATGCAGCTATCGGTACGCACATGCTTCGGCTTGGTAGTGTTATCGCTAGTGCGAGCAGATTCTCTGTACCCAGTCTTCTCGGCTGGTTAGCCGAATTCGAATATTTGGGTTGGGCAAATGCGTTCCGTCGTAGGGGTGCGGTTGCTCGTCAAATGCTCAAGCTAAGGGTTCGAGTCGGTTCAAAGCGGAAGTGTTTGTTGCGAAAGCAGCAAAGAAGGAGCTTTGCGTTTCGCACTGCGAACAAGTCGTCCTAATGATGTTTATGCCCAGACCCAGTTGTCACCGAGCAGTGGATTGCTTGCAAAAGCTCTTCGGAGTCATAGCAAATCGATCACGGCTAGGTTCAACAAGGGCAAATACCGTCATGGGGTTGATACGCATCGTATCCATCCCGGACTCACTCACTATTGGAAGGTAACGGAGACCAAAAATATGAAGGTGTTCACCACAGGCCAGGTCGCGAAGATCTGCAAGGTGGCCCCGAGAACCGTCAGCAAATGGTTCGACTCCGGCCGACTCAAAGGGTACCGCATCCCCGGTTCACAAGACCGACGCATTCCCCGAGAGTATCTAATCCGGTTTCTCAAAGAGCATGGAATGCCACTTGGGGACTTGGAAGATGAGGCCATGGCCAAAGTTTTGATCGTTGCACAAGATCAGGTGTTGATCGAGAACTTGAAACGCGAACTACCGCAGGAACGAAGCTTCAAAGTTTCGGTGGCTGCAAGCGGTTTCGAGGCTGGAATCCAAGCGGAAAGTTTTCACCCAGACTGCATGATTGTCGACTTCTCAGTCGGCAAGTTAGAAGCATTGCAAATCTGCCAAAACCTACGCAAGAATGCGGATTTCACCGAGATCATTCTGATTGCATTGCTGCCAGACGACGGCAATACGATGAGCTTCGATCGCTCGAGTATCAACGAGACTTTCAAGAAGCCATTTGATGCACGTCTTTTGGCTGAAAGACTTCGAACGCTGATCGGGGCCAAGAAGGAATTGGTCTAATCCACCAAGCGTCCTTTATTCCGAAACGAAACAATCCTTCGCTGGCAAAATCAGCGAAGGTTTTTTCGTTTTGCAACGAATCCGTTAAACATTTAGCATCGCCT
>JANMLD010000034.1:0-2293 GCA_031372345.1 Pirellula sp. | reverse complement strand
TCCATATCGCTGTCCCTTTCCCACTTAGTTATCTCCGACTTGGGTGATTCAAGATCAGATCTCAAACTGTAAGCTTTCCCATTGTCGGCCCAAAGCGAGTTTGGCGTTGCTGACGCAATGGCAGCAAAGCTAGGTTGGTTTTGCGCATTGTTGCTGTCGCCTCCCCGATTGAAACCAGATTGTGGCATTGTCGCAAAGTCATAGGCTAACTCGGCTCGAAGCTGAGAACTCGACCCTCCGCCAACGACAGTCGGATCGCTTTGTCGCCCAAAACCTTTGTCAACCCTACCTGCCATTCCGCCGGGCTTTTCACCATCCAAGGCACCCAGGGCGTACCGGTCAATGTTACCGAAGCCCACCCCATCAAGGTCGCCAGCTTGCTTTCCACCACTCACCCTCAATGGATCCACTGCTGGGGTTGCTGTCGGTTCAGAGTCATTCTTTTTTCGAGGGTTAGCACCGAAGTACTGAACGTCATCCGAAAAATAATAACTTTGCAAAGGCAGCAACGGTCGATCACTGGATTCGGGCTCCAACACGCTAGCAAGAGGTTTACCGGTTGTAGAACGAGTGGCAGGGGCGTTCGAGGCTGCACCGTCGTTCAAGTACGAAAGCTCGACTCCGCCCTTCAATCGCCTGGCCGATTTACGAGAAGCCTGCGTAGCCGGCAACATCAGACCAATCAACACAAAGGATATCGAAGCAACCACCACGGCCTCCATGGGAGTCACACGCCAATTCCTTAAGCTGCCCTTTTTGGCCAGAGTCACATTGTCCGGCGGCTTGGGACTCCTGTTTTCCAACAACGCTAACACCCGCTCACGCCGATCGGCAGGCAACTGCCAAACAACATCGACGGTTGCCGAATCGATATCGATATCGATCGCAGTCTCGCCCGCTCCGACTTCGCTAAGTAAGCCATGCAGGTGCTCAAGGTGCTGATAGTAGGCAATCAATTCGGGTCGCTGTTCCATCATCAACTGCAGCTGATCACGCTCGAAGTCGGATGCCTCTCCCATCGCGAGATTCATCAAGCGAACTTGAAGCTCTGTGCCGATCGAACTGTTGTTGTATGCTTCACTCATGATTCCTCTTCGACTCCCTTAGGCATCAGCCTCTCAGCAAGTTTTTTCAGAACTTGATGCAACCTGTAGCCCACATTGCTGATCGTCAGCCCCGTTCGCTGACTAATGTCCCGGTACTTGAGATCCTCGAAATATTTCAAATGCACAAGCCGACGATCCTTCTCCGGCAATTGGCTGACCAACTGTCGCAGTTCGGCCACCGTCTCCATTCGGGCGAATAGCTCGTCGGGCGTTTCGCTCAAACTTTCGGCTATCATTGTCGAGTCATCGTCGGTTCCCAACGTCTCGCGGCGGCTTTTGCGCAAGTAATGAAAGGCCCGATTGCGAACGCTTCGAAACAACCACGCTCGTGGCTCCTTGACCTCAGTCCATTTGGTGTGCAATTGCAAGAAAACCTCTTGCACAATCTCCTCCGCCACGGCCCTGCGACCGGTCAGTGAAAAAGCAAAACGCAGCAAGTTCGACTCCTCGCTATCGAACAAAGTCCGTAACGTCGGCGCACCCATTTCGGGCTGGTCCGTACGATTGACTTCCTCAAACGATTTCAACATGGCCTCGTCACGCTGCAGTTCTCCACATCCAGCCGATTTATTGGTCAGTATAGACAAGACCCGCAACGAGCACCGTTATTAGGAAAATTCGGCAAGATTCGGCAGAAATCGTAGGATGACCAATGGAATCGCTCGAACTGAGGCAAGGGAACGGTGGAACTACTTTTCCCTGCCATTGTAAGCGATTAGAGCAACTGGCTCCGATACTAGCGTTTTGATTGAACTTCACATGAATGAACGAACAGCCCATGAGTTTCCAAAGAATTCTCGTAACCCTAATCTTCCTACCGAGTTTTCAATCCGACCGGAGCAAGGCTTTTTTCAATCTAATCGTACAGGTCAAAAATTTCAGCACGAGCCAATCTCGCCATGATTCACTCCTTCGCATGACCGATACAAGAAAGTACGGAATCGCCCCGGCATAAAAATTTCCAATCCTGCTAGCAACCACCCCCGGCAAAAATATGTGGTGGCCCTACGAGTTCGCTGCACTGCCGCGACAGCACGAACTTGGCATGCGGATCTCGGACAGAATCCGGCAACATAGAAGCTCCAACCGTGAGTTGAAGCGTCAATCGCTGTAGATAACCCAATTCCATCATGATTCCGAACGAAGGTGCGTGGGTGTGAGGCTGGGGAAAGCCATGGAGTATACAG
>JANMLD010000005.1:0-30092 GCA_031372345.1 Pirellula sp. | reverse complement strand
TCGTTGTTCCCGCAGCCGATAGCTCAGTAGTTCATCAATGCGTATCATCCAACGACGGTGCGTATCCGTTTCTCCCATGGGTAGACCATCCGATTCTGGGTATTCAAGTTGCTCAATCGAATTAGCGATACTCATCGCATATCCTCGACCGCAATTGCGGATGCACGTACCGATTTAACCCAGTCCACTCGTTGGCGTACCATCGTTATCAATCCCCTCTTCGGAATCTTCAAAATGCTGCAACCTCCTACATACCTTACTAATTTAGATTCCATGCGAGATCGAGTCAAATACTTTACAATCCGGTAGCGTCGGATCAGATGCTGATTGCATTCGCCACGTTAGCAGCCCAGATGCGTTATTTTCCTGGTTCCCACCAGCTATCGATTTTTTTCTTAAGCTCGAGAACCCGGGCGCTATCCGAATCCGCAAGGTTGCGTTCCTCCTTCGGATCGGTATCCAACTGGTATAGCTCATTCGTTTCTTTGGGTTCCACACTTGGATTCGGCACAATCAGTTTCGAGTTGCCGTCAATGATCCAACGCCAACGCAGGCTCTTTTCCGGTACATCTAGGTCGTTGGAGTTGTGCGTAAAACACTCGCCAAAGATGGTCTTTCGCGACTTGACTGCCGCTTCGTCCATTAAATTGATGCCAGGCAAGGTCTTATCCACCGGCAAGCCCAACGCGCTGCGCAACGTCGGCATCAGGTCGATCGACTGTGCCAAGTCGTCCGACATTCTTGGGGCAATTTTCTTTGGCCAATGGACCATGATGGGCGTTCGCAATCCGCCGTCATACTGAGACTGCTTGGACTTAGGGGCATAGCGAGTATTGTCAGGACTCTGAATCCATCCGTTGTCCGCAAGGTATACGACGATTGTGTTATCGAGTTGGCCACGCTCCTTGAGACTATCCATCAACTGCCCGACAGATTCGTCAAACCACTCAACCATTGCCCAGTACTTTGCAATGTGGATCGAATCTGTTTGCCCCTTGTACTTTTCGAGCAATCGGTCGGGAGGCGTGTGCGGATCGTGCGGCAAAAGAGGAGCGTACCAGACCATGAATGGACTCTTGGCAGCCACACACTTATCCAGGAAAGTTGTAATCGGTTCCATCGTTTTGCGTCCAATCACCAGCCCATCGTCTCCGTGCCGTCCACCCTTGGTCATCCCATCCGTGAATCCGCCACGCGAGAAATGGCCTTGCCACCATTTGCCTGTTTGCAAGGACTGGTAGCCATTTTCTTTCAGTAGTTTGGGCAACGTAACGCATGACTCCAAGTGCTTGTTCATTCGCTCTCGCCCCTCTTGAAACAAAGGCGAACGATTGAAGTCCGCATTGGTCATGCCAGCCGGAACGGGTGGGTCGTTGGAAGTGATCTTGTGCTGGTGGGGATACATGCCGGTGATGATGCTGGCTAAGCTCGGGCAACATAAACTTGAGGTCACGTAGCCGCGGCGAAACGTCAGACTGTTTTGGGCCAACCGGTCGATGTTTGGGGTTTGAATGATCTTGTGACCCATAAAACCATAGTCGGTCCAAGCGTGATCGTCGGAGATGATCATGACAACATTCGGTCGATCGTCGGCCCGTATCGGGAGTATTCCAAGACTAAACAAGCATACCGAAAGAAATCTAACGATGGTTTTCAAAGTGAATTCTCTGAAGAAAGTGAACTGCGAAGGCAAGAAGCAGCCACTATGGTAATCCATTCGGTGAGGGTTGAGCAACTCGTTAAGCCGCCCGGCAGGCGGTAGTTTACTAAGGCTGCAGAATTTTCGGGGCTTCCGTTGCAGGCGGCGCATGATCGTCGGACGTGGGTGCCCGAAATATCGCTGAGACAGCCCCACCGCCCAATAGCCCCATGAGCTCCCCATGTGCTCCTGCCGAGCTTGGCGTTGGTTCGGCAGGAGCCTCGCCGCCTCTCCCTCCCGGCATAATCGATGCTGCCGCTCGCCTAAGAGGACAGAGCGGCTCTGATTTTGGTGGTAGTTGAATGTTCTTAGAGATAGTCTCGATGCAATTTCCGGCTATACTAATTGCGGAAAATCGGAATCTTTGACTTCGCTAAATTCACCTTATGAATCAGTCCCAGGATCGAAAAAAAGCGAGCCCGCAACATCCGTCGGACGAAACTTTGTGCGGGCTTGCCAAGAATTCACTCGCGCCCGCTGACACTGTCCTTGTCCAGCAACATGTTTCGCGATGCAAACGATGCCAATGTGTTATCGACGAGATCAGGATGGAAGACTCTCCGTCCTCGGAATGCTATTCGTCTGCTGCCGCGCAGTCATCCAGCGCGAAGTCAGTGGAACCGAGCGCTGCGAAATCAAAGAGTAAAGCTCTGGCCAAGTCGACCGTCCCCGTTCCCGATGAATTGCGCAATCATCCCCTATACCGAGTTCTCAAACTGATCGGTCGTGGCGGGATGGGGAATGTGTTCTTGGTGGAGCATAAACTCACCACCCGCAAAGAAGTCCTCAAAGTAATTCATCCTCACTTGTTGAGCCGTGACGACGTTCGTGGTCGGTTCAAACGCGAGATTCAATCAGCCGCCAAACTCAACCATCCCAATGTGGTTCAAACCCTGACCGCCATTGAGGAAGGTGGTTTGATTGGGTTGGTCATGGAGTACGTGCAAGGTGAAAGTCTGTCCTCGATGGTCAACCGAGTTGGCCCATTGCCGGTCGACCGCGCTCGCGACTTTGTAAAGCAGATCGCCTTGGGGCTTGAGCATGCTCACCTGCAAAACATGGTCCATCGGGACATCAAACCGCAAAATCTGCTGGTCTCCAAAGAGGGCAACGGGTTTCGCGTTCGTATCCTCGACTTTGGCTTGGCTAAGACTACCGGCTTGGCTGCCTCCAACTCGGATCTCACCATCGATGGTGCCATCATTGGCACGCCTAGCTTCATGGCCCCTGAACAAGCCATCAATCCAACGGATGCTGACATTCGCTCTGATCTTTACAGTTTGGGATGTACCTGGTTTTTTCTGTTAACGGGTCGATCCCCGTTTGAAGCGGAGAGTCCGCTGGCCATTTTGAATGCTCACCAGAACAAGCCTCTGCCGTTAGTAAATTCCTTGCGACTGGGTGTCCCTGACGCAACCGAGCGAATCCTCGCCAAGATGATGGCAAAGAGTCCAGAGGATCGCTTTCAAACTCCATCGGAGTTAATCGAAACGTTGAAGTCAGCCAATGAGCACTCGCCCGTTGCAAATGCTCCCGTTGTAAATGCTCGCGTTGCAAGAAAAGGCCAAATAGAACCGGAAAAACTAGCCTTTGATGTGTTGGCTCCCAAACCCCGCAAGAAAAAAACCGAAAGTAAATTCGCTTCCATTATTCAAGTTGCGATGTTTGCAGTCCCGTCGGCAGTACTGATTGGAGTCCTAACGTTCCGCCCCCAATGGATTACGAACCTTGGGCAATTGTCCAGACAAGCAGATGGAACTAAAACAGAATCGATTGAGCCTGGGTTCGCGAGGATTGTATTGGCGAACGTACCGCCCGATGTGCAAATTCTAATTGACGATTACCCTGCCAGATTCGAACGCAACCGAGCCGATGCCAAGCCAAGTATTTTGGCAAAACCTGGCACGTACCAATTGACTGCTCGCCGCCAAAACGAAGAGTTTTTTAGAAGGTCGGTTGCGTTGGTGGAAAGACAATCGCTTGAACTAGACATGTCCAACGCGAAACCACCACCCAAGTCCAGTGGACGAGCGGTTGAGAACAACAACAACAACGTGGCCGAACGATCCGGCACTGCAACAACAACATCGAACACGACGCAATTACTGCCGGATGAATCCGAGGACACTGCTACTCGGCCTAGCGACACAATGCGTGCGCCTCTAGATATTTACTCTTCCGATCGGTCATTCGAATCAACCAACAAGCCGCTGTTGAGCGCCGAAGAAGTGCTCGGGAAACGATTCACTGTCCACCAGAGACTTGTAGGGCACAATAGTCCAGTATTTCGGGTCGCTTTTTTAAGTGACGGTCGGCTAATCAGCGGTGAGCGAATTGGCAAAACGAGTAATATAGCCAGCCAAGCCAACCCACAATCAACGCCGGTATTGAGTCACATTCTTCTTTGGAACAAAGACGGGAATTCTCAAAACTTGCCCAACGAAGGTACGTTGGAAGATTTCGTGGCAGCCCCTAATGGAACTTGCATTTGCCATATAGGTCGAGTCTTTGGAGTGGACCTCACCGTTCAGCTATACGTGGACGGTCGCAGCGTTTGGCAATCCAATGGCAATGCGGACGGATGGGGAAAGTCTGAATTGCCACATCTGGGTTTTTCCGTGGATGCGGATGAACTCATGATGGTAACGCGACAAGGTGGTTTTACACGGCTGAATCTAAAGACTGGCAAGAAAATGACTCCAGTCGCCTCGCTTATCAATATCGACAAATCGTCGGTCGAATGCATGTCCGTTTCGCAAAAATTGGAGCACGCCTTGTTTGGCCTGAGCAGCGGAAAGTTTTTGGCGATACGCACGAAGGATGGAAAACAGGTGTCGGCTGAAAAAGTGGACTCGGGAGATTCGCCGAAGGCTCTCGCCTCGCCGGCCATTGCAATACAGTTCAATCAAAAAGAAAAACGAATCGCGATCGTCCATTCCAATGGGACGATTGGCTTCTTTGATTTTCCCTCCCTGGAGCGTTTGGCAGATCTCCCGCAGACCCTCAATGGTTCGATAACGGTATTGGGGAGATCGACCAACGGACGATTTTTAGCAGCGATTGGCGATGGCATGCGGGTTTCGTTGTATGACCTCGAAACCGGCGAGGTCTTTGCGTCCTGGGAATTGCCCAAACCAGACATGCCGACGTCGATTAGCATCGACAATTTCGGAAAACGGATTGCGATCGGTTTCGACTCGGGCAGCGTGCTCCTTTTTCAATCAGCCAAAGAATAACGCAGTGAACGACTCTTCCGAAGTTGACTTGCCGGTCGAACCCTATCGACCAACGCACAGACCGCCGATGGCCAGACTCACACTTTTCGACGATGGCTCAGTGGAAGGTGAAATGTTTCGTATCAAAAACGATGCGACCTACATTGGCAGGCAGGACTGCGATATCAATATCCACCACGATGAGATGATCTCCAAGCGTCACCTCGCGATCGATCGTGAGATGAAGAACGGGGTAGCACGATGGATCATCAAGGATCTCAAGAGCGCAACAGGCCTGTGGGTTCGCGTTCGCAGGATCGAGCTAAAAGATGGTGCTGAATTCTTAGTCGGAGGCCAGCGGATTCGATTTCAAGAAAGCATGCCAATCGATACAAGTACGAGGGAGGCAATGCTAGATCGAATTGAGAATGGAAGTTATTCAGGCACAGCCTCATTCGCAAGCCATGCGTATTCGACCCTCTGCCGAGAAGACTACGCCCCGGTTCGTGCCGTGACCAGCAACCCGCTTGTCGCCACGGGTAAACCTGCGACACGCGAAAGCAGTTTGACACTGATCGACGGAGAGTACTGGATCGGCCGCGGGCCTGAATGCGCGATGCGGATACAAGATGATATTTTTTTAGCCTCCAAGCATGCTTGCATAGCCAGCTCCGTCGATCGGAGATGGATCGCCAGAACCGAGGGCGCACCGAATGGAATGTGGGTCAGAATGGATCAAATCATCGTTAATCGTTCGTGCACGTTTCAGATCGGCGAGCAGCGTTGCCGATTCGTGTGCGCATGGACCCGCGACGAAATTTAGCTATCAATCAAAAAAGCTGGCCTATGCTCGATGTCCATTTCTATTGTACAAAGGAGTGTTGGCTTCGATGTTCAACCGATGCAAACAAGTTCGCGGCGATTTCAGTTTGTAAAGTCATTGCTCGGGAGGGTGAAGCTCCTGCCGAACCATGGCGGCGCCAGCTCGGCAGGAGCCTCGCTCTCCCTTTGTTTTTCAATTCTCTAGGCATTGCAAAGCCCTCGTTGTTTATCAATTGAGCCAGAAAATATTCACAGGATGACTGAAAATGCAAATCATGCCAAGCGGCGGTGCATGGACGAATCCCGCTGCTTTCAATCAGCAAGCGCTTAGTGATTCGAAGCATAGTGGTGCAGTCAAGACTGCCGTTTCCGCTACCGAACCGGTAAATCCGCTTGAGCAGACCGGCAAAGCTTCGGACCGCGACGCCGACGAGCGATACGACGGTCCGCAACGTCCTACCAACCCGCCCAGTTCGGCAGAAGACAATGCGGTCATCGAAACGGAGTCCATGCTCTCGTTGCCAGCCGATGATGACCTTGGCGAGGCCTCGCTCGATTTGCTCGGTTGAAGTGATTACGTCAGCGCCGGGTGGGTCGCTTCATACTCCGTGATCTTGTCTGCATTCTCTAACGTCAAGCTAATATCATCCAAACCATGGAGTAAGCAATGTCGGCGAAACGGTTCCACCACAAAGGAAGCGACGAATCCGTGTCCGTCGGTAACCAGACACTGCTCTAGATCGACGGTGAGTGTGTATTGAGCTTGTGCAGCATGACGTTGGAAGAGTTCCTCGATTTGCTGTTCCGTAAGCTGGATCGGAAGGGTGCCGTTCTTGAAGCAGTTGTTGTAAAAAATATCAGCAAACGACGGAGCTATGATCGAACGCAATCCGTAATCGGCGATCGCCCAGACAGCATGTTCCCGCGACGATCCGCTACCGAAGTTGCGCCGGGCGATCATGATTGATGCACCGCGATTGCGAGCTAGATTCAACTCGAAACTTGGGTTGGGTGTGCCGTCTTCGTTAAAGCGCCAATCGAAGAATAGGTACTGACCAAAACCACTTCGTTCAATTCGCTTTAGAAATTGCTTAGGAATAATCTGATCGGTATCGACATTGGCTCGGTCCATCGCAGCCACGATGCCGGTTACTTTAGTGAAAGGTTGCATGAATCGGTTTTGCTGTGGGTTGAGAAGTTAGGTTTGAGTTGGGAACGAGAGATTGACGGTTAAGCTCGATAGTCCCAGTGTCGAATATCGACAAAGTGTCCGGAGACTGCGGCTGCAGCGGCCATGGCTGGCGACACGAGATGCGTGCGGCCACCCTTGCCTTGACGCCCTTCGAAATTGCGGTTGGAGGTTGAGGCACAACGTTCGCCTGGTTCTAACCGATCGGGGTTCATGGCCAAGCACATGCTGCAGCCAGCCTCACGCCAATCGAAACCAGCTTCCTTGAAGACGCTATCCAGCCCTTCCGATTCGGCTTGCCGTTTTACTTGTCCGCTACCAGGAACGATCATCGCGTACACCTTGTCGGAGACCTTGTAACCCTTTACTACCTTGGCGGCGGCTCGCAGATCTTCGATTCGGGCATTTGTGCAAGAACCGATAAAGACCCGATCGATGGGGACACTGGTTAACGGAACCCCTGCCTTAAGACCCATGTACTCCAAGGAACCTGCGGCTGACTTGCGTTCGGTTTCGTCGCTGAAGTCGTTCGGATTTGGAACGGGTGAGTTGATCGAAGTAACTTGCCCCGGGTTGGTTCCCCAAGTGACCTGGGGTTCGATATCTTGGCCGCGGTAGACGCTTACTCGATCATAGATCGCATTGGGGTCGGACGGCAGATTTCGCCACAGAGCCTCGGCCTTCGCAAAATCCTTCGGTGCGAAAGGCCGTCCCTTGAGATAGTCGAATGTGGTTTGATCGGGGGCAATCATGCCGGCTCGAGCCCCAGCTTCAATCGACATGTTGCAAACGGTCATCCGTTCCTCCATACTCAAGCGACGGATAACGTCGCCGGTGTACTCGAGGACGTAGCCCGTACCACCTGATGTGGTGAGCTTGCCAATGAGGTAAAGAATCAAGTCTTTGGCGGTAATTCCAGGTGCTAACTGACCATCGACGCGAAGTTCGTAGGTCTTAGGCAAGTACTGCAGAAGCGTTTGCGTGGCGAGAACGTGCTCAACCTCGCTGGTCCCAATACCGAATGCCAACGCGCCAAAGGCACCGTGTGTTGCCGTGTGCGAATCGCCGCACACGATGGTCATACCCGGTTGGGTGTAACCGAGTTCAGGACCGATAATATGAACAATCCCCTGGTGAATGTCATTTAGATCATAGAGTCGTACCCCGGCCTCTTTGCAGTTTGCTCGAAGTTTGTCCACTTGCTGCCGAGCGATCGGATCGGCGATGGGGAGCATCCGGTCACTGGTTGGGACGTTATGGTCGGGGGTCGCAATGGTGAGTTCGGGCCGGCGAACCGTTCGACCTGCAAGGCGAAGCCCCTCAAAGGCTTGCGCGCTGGTAACCTCGTGGACCAAATGAAGGTCGACGTACAGCATCGTTTGCTTGCCGGATTCGCTAAGTACGGTGTGATTGTCCCAGATTTTTTGGAACATCGTGCGAGGCGTTTGGGTGGCCGAAGACATAAAATTGATTTGAAATGCGTGTTGGGAAGTGGGAAGTTTCACATAGTATGTGCTGGAACCGAACGGGCGGGGGTGTTAAGGTTAAGTCCCCCCGGCTATCCTTTGATTCTTGACCGTTATTTTTCCTTAATTGCCCATTTCAGGATAGGCGAAACAATGTCCAATCAAGATTCTTTGCACGATCGCGGGAATGCTCTCGAAAACCAGTTTTTTGCAGATCTCGACGCTAAACTATTAGCAGAACTGAAAACTCGCCAAGAGCACGAACATGCAGTCGCTGAGTTTTCTCGTATCAGCGGAATCAAGGACACGAAGATTCTCGAGGCGGTTCACCAACTTGGGGTAACGCCTCAATCGTTTTCCGCCTTGCGCGTATTCCCTTTGGTAGCAGTGGCTTGGGGCGACGGGACGCTTGAGGAAGCCGAACGTGCAACGATCAATATGCTGGCTTCCACACACATTCCGATGCATAGCCCCGCCAGCCAAATGTTAGACAAATGGCTTCAGTCTAAGCCAACTTCCGAAATGTTCGATGCCTGGGAATCGTACGCCAGAGCCTTAGTGGCAGCGTTGCCAGCCCACGACGCGATGGAACTCAAAAAAGCCCTCGTCAAAGAAATCCAAACGGTTGCGACCTCCAGCGGCGGCTTGCTCGGCTGGGCAGCGGTCTCTCAAGGGGAACACAAAGTCATGCAACGCATTGAAGCCGCCTTGTCCGTCGCATAGCTGAGTGACGGCTGTGATTTTATGATTGTAGCCGAGCGAGGCCCTTCGCTCGGCGGGTACCTAACGGACCTGAGCGAGGCCCTTCGCTCGTTGGATTCCTACCAAACCTGAGCCAGGGCCTCGCTCAGCCACATCCAGTAAACTATTCAATTTCTAACTCTCAGTCTATTATTCACGGAGTCCTCGATGAAATACGGCATGAACCTACTGCTTTGGTCCGGTGAACTCAACGATGGATTGTTGCCAACCCTCGAGAAACTTAAGGAAATGGGCTTCGATGGGGTAGAAGTCCCCATCTTTAATCTTGGACTCGACTACGCGGCCTGGGGTAAACGACTCGATGCGATGGGATTTGAGCGAACAGGGGTGACGGTTCGCACGCCCGAGGACAATCCGATCAGCCCAGACGCAGCCATACGCAAAAAAGGGGTAGAGGCGAACAAGCAGATGTTGGATTGCGCTGCGGCCGCCGGCGTACAAACAGTCGTCGGCCCTTACCATTCCGCCCTCGGTTTTTTCACCGGTTCCGGTCGAACGGACGACGAATGGAAGTGGGGCATCGAAAGCATGCGAGCGACCGCCGAATATGCTGAAAAAGTTGGTGTGATGCTCGGGGTGGAACCACTCAATCGATTTGAAGTCTACTTCCTCAATGCACAAGCCGACGCGGCCGAGTTCTGCAGGCAAGTCGATAACCCAATGTGCCGCATGATGTACGACACCTTCCATAGCAACATCGAAGAAAAGAACGTGGCCAAGGCCATCCACGAAATCAAAGATATGTTGTGCCACGTCCACATCAGCGAAAACGACCGCAGCACGCCAGGCCAAGGCAACATTCGTTGGAAAGAGAACTTCGACGCCCTCCGATCGATCGGCTACGATGGATGGCTAGTGATTGAAGCGTTTGGATTAGCCCTGCCTGAATTGGCAGCCGCCACCAAAATCTGGCGACGCATGTTCGAAACAGAATTGAAACTGGCCGAACAGGGACTCAAGTTCATGAAAGAACAAGTCGCGTTGCGATGGTAGAACGGATTTGGAGTACTCCGATTCATCGGAGCTTTAAGATCGCGATGTTTCGAATTTTCCAGCAGCGAATGTCCGTCGGTATATGGGCCGCTCGGACATTCCTGAGATATTTGCCGCACATCTTAAAGCGGAAATGAATTTCCGCACTCCAAAATTTTAGTTCAGGACCAAATTGCCCGCCGCATTCTTGCGCTGTCTTGGTCCTCGACTGCCATTGGATGGACCGCTTCGCGATGTGCTCCGTGGACGGCTAGTGACTCGCGAATTGCCGCTACGACCTGAAGATTGCGACCGACCGCTTCCCGCGGATCGACCTCCTCCACCGGACACGCGTTGGCTTTGTTGTGACGCCGAAAGGGTGAGCTCGCTCATGGATTCGTTCACTTCGATCGTTGTGTTCAACAAGCGTTCAACATCTTGCAGGCTGCCACGTTCGTCAGGCGCACAGAACGAAACCGCTGTACCGGCCGCCCCTGCTCGTGCTGTTCGACCGATGCGATGCACATAGATCTCTGGCACTTCAGGCATTTGGTAATTGATCACGTGCGAAACACCGTGGACATCGATTCCGCGGGCGGCGATATCGGTCGCAACGAGAATCGGCGGACGCTCGGATTTGAATGCGTCCAGGTTTCGCGTTCTTGCGTTTTGGCTCTTGTTCCCATGGATTGCAACAGCATCGATTCCACTGTTCAGCAGGATCTTTACCAATTGGTCGGCGCCATGCTTGGTGCGTGTGAACACAATCGAACGGGTGACCGCAGATGTCTTGATGTAACTGACCAACAACTTGGGTTTGTTCTGTGCAGATACATGAAACACAGATTGTTCAACCGCGGTGGCAGCGCTGGAGACTTTGGCGACTTCGACATGCTTTGGCTCAAACAACCATTGCTTGGCTAGCTGCCGAATTTCGTCAGGCATAGTGGCCGAAAACATCAGTGTTTGACGATCCAAAGGCACCTTGGCCACAATGCGTTTGAGATCGCGCAAGAATCCCATATCGAACATTTGGTCAGCTTCGTCAATCACCAACACCTCGACGTTGGAAATGTCAGCGATGCGTTGATTCATCAAGTCAAGCAATCGGCCGGGGGTAGCGACTAAGATATCAACGCCGCGTTGCAGAGCTCGCGTTTGTGGCATTTGGCTAACGCCACCGTGCACAACCGCCACTCGCAAATTGAGGTATTTGCCATAGGTGGTGAAGCTCTTTTCGATCTGAGCAGCCAGTTCTCGGGTCGGCGCTAAAACCAAACATCGAACGGCACGAGGGCCACGTCGATCTGGACCTGCACTCGGGCCAGCCACTTCTTTGCCAACATCCTGGCTTCCGGCGCCGGTGCTAGCCAACCTTTGTAGGGTTGGAAGCGCAAAGGCTGCGGTTTTTCCCGTGCCCGTTTGAGCACAGCCCATGATGTCATACCCGCTGAGCAATAGCGGGATCGCTTGCAACTGAATGGGAGTAGCGACTTCGTAATTAGCGGCTGAAAGGGCACGCATAAGAGGCTGAATCAGCCCCAATCCTTCAAAATTATTCAAAACAATTCTCTCAAGTAGGCCCAATAAAAATGGGCCGGAATAGCCTGCATCGGAAGCGATCAACATTAGACGCTCAAAACCGTGGGTGCAGACTTGTCTCTTTGGACGTGGTTAAGGAGTAAGATCGCACCGTCCCTGCGAAAACCTCATGACATGGTCGCACGCGACCTGGGCACAGATGGTTTGTTTTGTCAAACACGCCCAAGAACTCAGTCGACTACCAAGGCCGACGCCTGGATATCCAGTGTAAAGGCATCGATTCACCTGTTAAACGAACGCCTATTGCCCTTATATCTTACCACCTAAACGGGTTGGAGTCAAATGCTTCCTTCGGGAACCTTTGCCCCGTGGCGGATGCTGCCAGCATCCGAGACGACGCGAGCAACAAGGGGGCCCATGGTTAAAGTGCCGGCAGAAAGACTCAATGCCTATTTCAGGAACACAATGTCAGCATCGAAATCGAGTTTGACTTGCCACCGATGACTCGTGTGCATCGGAGAAAAGTTTGGTGACTACCAGGCGTTTACCGAATTTTCAGCTCGCGCTCCCAAATGCACTGCTCCTTGACGCATTCGAAAAACGAATCTAGGTCGGACTTATCGATCATCAAGACCCCTCGTTCGTGGTCGGTCGCGATTGCCGCACGTTTGAACAGCGGCAATGCGGACGCAATGGAATTTCACAAACTTCGATTGCCCCTTGGCGTTAACCATGCGGAACGTGTGAACGCCAAGCCTTCCATCATGCGGAACGAACGCGGGATATCCGTCGCGTCGAAGCAAGATCATCGCACACGCAATCGGCGTAAACCATGCTTCCACGACATTCTCCAACGCTTGCAATGGTTGGGTGTCGTGATTACCGACAATGGTCACTGCCAATGTCGGTCGATGCCTGACGAGCGTATTGTCAAAAATCTGACGAAGGTCATAACCATTCCCTGAACGGCTCGCGTTCGAAAAGTTTCGTAGGAGTGGTGCGTCAAAAAGATGGACGTCCCCATCGGTGGCTTCGACAAACGCGTGCAATGCGTCGACGCTGTACGACCAATACTCCCCCACCGCGAAAATCCGTTGCTTGGCATGTTGCCGTACATGCCGTAACCATTTCGGAAAGAATCTCGCTTCGACATGCTTGACCGCATCGAACCGCACGCCGTCAAATCCTACATGGTCGTAATACCATCTTCCCCAACTTTTGATCTCGTTCTGAACGTCAGGAAGTTTAACATCGACATCGCAACCCATCAAATAGTCAAAGCAACTTTTTTAAAAGTCAACTTTCTCGTAGAAGGTCTTCCCCTCGAACAGATAAACAGCCTGATAATCTGGTACATTTAAGTCGAAATCAACCGCGGTAAAGTGTTGAATGACACACAATTTCGCAACTCTTCTATGGCCTTCTCGCAAACGGCTTTCAGGTCCTCTGGACTTCGACTGGTAACGAGCCCTTGATCACAAACACACGCCTTCTCGCTCGCGCACGCGGCCTGTTTTAAGCGACTGCACGGATTCCTTACCCTCAGCGTCAAGACAATCTTCGGACCATTCGATACATCTTTCGGTAATTGTTTCCATCGGAAGAGGCAGAATCAAAATGTCGCATACTGTAAAGTTGCGAATTGATTGAAAATTCGGTAGTTCTCGATCCGAGGCGAGAACGATGACACGCGTCTTGGAAAGTTTCTTGCTGGTTTCTACGGTCGCTAATACTCCGTCGCACCCTCCCCACTTTAAGTCTACGTCGACCAGCAAGATTTCGGGAGCAAACACTTCCAATTTCGTTACGCACGCGATTCCACTATCGGCTGCAAAAACAGAAAAGCCACTACGCGACAATCCGACTTCAAGATCATGAAGTACGTCATGGTTATTATGGGCAATTACGACTCGAGTTCTCTTTTTAATACGGTGAACAGGAACCTGATCGGCGTATGCAATCATAGAATACTTTCTTTTTTCAAAGGTCGAGTTTTGCAGGATACCTTGTCCTGCCTTCAACCTACCCAAACGCCAGTTTTGGAAATGCGTCGCGATTTCAGAAGATCGGTCAATGGTCTTTTGAGAGCGATACGCAGATCGCGTGCCAAAATCGAACCACAAGCTCCCGTGTTCAACGCGATGGGAGCTACTGTAAAAGCGATGGGCACGTTCGACTATACCAAAGTAGCAGGCACATTGCATGGCCGTGGCATGCGGCGGACGGCACATGGAATGTGCCTGCTACGCGCTCGGGAACGAGATTGTTGTATACTGGCGATCAGCGAGGAGTGTCTGAAATTTCCGTATGAGAAAATGTTGGATAGGTGAAAAGTCGATCGGAAGTCGAGCAGGCTGGTCTACGAACGAGCAACCAATTCTGCATACCGGGAAACCCTTTGGAACCAATCGACAATTGCGATTGCATGCAGCGGGATGGGTTTGATTCCAAGGATCGAGTTCTGAAATCGGTACAGGCATTGCCGTAGGTTTGCGACAGGAAATTCAGGACAGGAAATGATGAATCCAAACTCGTCCCAACCCAACGATGCCAGTCTGTTCCTAGATTCGATGCGTTCGTGTACATTCTTGTTTTGGAGCTTGATTCTCGTCGTAGAGTCTGCGGCTTGGTAGGATGGACTGATAGGATTTGCAATGCAATTTCTGACTCGATTGTTTGACACCTCAGATTTTCCGCCACGATGGCATTGTGGCAATTGGACTTCCGGCCATGGTTGGTTGCACATCCTTTCCGATCTTGGAGTGTGGTCGGCTTATCTCGCTATCCCCTGCGTTCTGTTCTTCTTCCTCAGGCGTAGAGACCTGCCATTTCGAAGGATATTCATTCTCTTCGGTGCCTTCATCCTTCTTTGCGGAACAACACACTTGATGGAGGCAATCATTTTTTGGTGGCCTGCCTATCGCTTGGCCGGGCTTTTCAAACTTGCCACGGCACTTGTCTCGTGGACTACGGTATTGGCGTTGATTCCCACGGTACCTTTAGTATTGGCTCTGCGCAGCCCGAAAGAACTGGAACTTGAGATCGCTGCGCGTAAGCGAGCCGAGGAAGCGTTGCAGCAATCGAATGATGAATTGGAACTTCGAATCGAACAGCGAACGACAGAATTGAAGCAGACGCTAGCCGCATTGGAGAGAGAGCGGGAACTGCTGAGTATCACGCTTACCAGTATCGGGGATGCGGTCATCACGACTGACATCGACGGTCGCATCACCAACCTGAATGCCGTGGCCGAGTTGTTAACAAAATGGCCAGTTGTCGAAGCGATAGGCCAACACCTCGACATGGTCTTTCGCATCGTGAACGCAGAAACGCGCCAGACCGTCCCGAGCCCTGTCGTGAAAGCCATGCAAGAAGGCGTCATTGTCGGGTTGGCAAACCACACCATACTCATTGCCAAGGATGGTACCGAGCTGCCTATCGATGACAGTGCGGCGCCGATTCGCACCAAGGAGGACGAGATCGTCGGTTGCGTGTTGGTGTTCCGAGACGTGACAGAGCGACAAGACTTGGAGAGGTTGAGTGCCGAACGGCTTACCGTTGCTGGGCGTTTGGCTTCCATCGTGGACTCATCCGAAGACGCCATCATTAGTAAGTCACTCGATGGCATCGTTCAAAATTGGAACGCCGCCGCAGAGCGCTTGTTCGGGTACACGCAAGAGCAAGCCGTAGGCCAAAACATCACTTTCCTCATCCCTCCCGAACGAGCCGACGAGGAGGAACGCATTATCGCACGCCTGATGTCAGGTGAGCGAATAGAACACTACGACACAGTACGACTACGGAAAGATGGTCAGCCTGTACAGGTTTCCTTGACAATTTCGGCAGTCAAGAATGAAGAAGGCCAAATTGTCGGCGCATCGAAGATAGTTAGAGACATCACTGAGCGCAAACAGTTGGAGGACGAGTTACGGGAACTCGCGTCCAACTTATCTGAGGCCGACCACCGCAAAGACGAGTTCTTGGCGACTTTGGCCCACGAACTCCGCAACCCACTCGCGCCCATACGCAATGGCCTCCAACTGATGAAGCTAGCGGGTGGACAGGAAGAGGTCGTTGAACAAGTTCATTCGATGATGGATCGTCAACTAACACAAATGGTGCGGTTGGTTGATGACTTAATGGACGTCAGCCGCATCAGCCGGGGAAAACTCGAACTCCGCAAGGAACGAATTCCTCTTTCGGAAGTTCTGAACAGCGCCGTGGAAACCAGCCGCCCATTGATCAGCGAAATGGGACACAAACTTACAGTCTCGCTGCCTGAGCAGCCTATCTTTATTGATGGCGACATGACTCGGCTAGCGCAAGTGTTTCTGAACCTCTTGAACAATGCCGCTAAGTATAGCGACCAAGGTGGACACATCGCATTAGTGGCGAGTGTAGAGTTGCGAGCTCGCAACTCGCCGCGCGCCACTCCGTTCGTGGTGGTGTCCGTGAAAGATAGTGGCATCGGCATCGCGTCCGATCAGTTACCCAAAATCTTCCAGATGTTCACACAAATCGATCGGTCGTTAGAGAAATCGCAAGGTGGATTGGGGATTGGATTGTCGCTGGTGAAGAGTCTGGTGGAGATGCACGGCGGAACGGTCGAGGCTCACAGCGATGGACCGGGATCGGGCAGCGAGTTTGTCGTGCAATTGCCAATTGAAGTCGAGACGGCACAATCGCAAAACCCCGTCGTCGAAGAGGAGCAAAACATCAAATCCGCGCTCCGAATTCTCGTTGTGGATGACAACCGGGACAGTGCGGACAGTTTAGCCATGTTGCTTCGGGTCACGGGAAACGAGGTACGCACGGCCTACGACGGACAGGAAGGTGTGGATGCTGCCCAGGATTACCGGCCCCACGTGGTACTGCTCGATATCGGCCTGCCCAAGCTGAACGGGTACGAAGCATGTCGCTACATCCGAAAGCAACCGTGGGGCAAGAGTATCGTCCTTATTGCGGCTACCGGCTGGGGCCAAGAGGAAGACCGTCGCAAGTCGCAGGAGGCCGGTTTCGATCACCACATGGTCAAGCCGGTCAACCCGCGAGTCCTCATGAAGTTGCTTGCAGATTTGCAAGTTGAGAGGCCAAGCTGAAAGGTAATGACACATCCTTGGTTTTGATATTTAACCCTTGTCACTGCTTTGCGACTTGGATCCCGGCCAGCATCTTCATCAGAGTTTTTGGGTCCACGGGCTTGACCATGTGGTGATCGAACCCGGCTTCGTGGGAGCGAAGGCGGTCTTCGTCTTTCCCCCAGCCCGTCATGGCGATCAGCACGACACCCTTGCCCCACGACTGTTCACGGATACGGCGACACGCTTCGTGCCCATTCAGCTTCGGCAAACAAATATCGAGCAAAATCACGTCTGGCCGGAACTCTCCGGCCACGTCCACGGCCGCTTGCCCGTCGAAGGCCGTGCGGGTGTCGTTGCCCATTAACTTAAGTATCATCGCCAAAGTGTTCGCACCATCCCGGTTGTCGTCCACAACGAGGATGCGGAGCGATGACTTGACGGGCTGTTCGGCTACACTGCTCGACTCTTGCAGTTTCGATGAATCGATCACCACTGGCAATCGCACGACGAATTCGCTTCCCATGCCTTCGCCGTCGCTCTTGGCTTTGATGGTGCCGCCGTGCATCTCGACCAGTCCCTTCACCAGCGACAACCCGATGCCCAGCCCGCCGGTCGTCTTTTCCAGCGTCCGGTCCACTTGCGTGAACATGACGAACACTTTGTCGAGCATGGCCGACGGAATGCCGATTCCCTCGTCCGCGACCGATACGGCCACCCATTCACTGTCCCGCCGCACCGTCAGACGAATATGCCCGCCGCGGTGCATATATTTCGCGCTGTTGGTGAGCAGGTTGGAAACGACTTGGGCCAGTCGGGCCGCGTCCCCGTCCACGAAGATCGGCTCGTCTGGCACTTCCACGACGAGATGGTGTCCGGCCTCCTCGATCAACGGGTGACTGGTTTCCACGGCGGCGTCGATGAAAACCCGGACTTCGAACCGCTCTTTGCGGAGTTCGATCTTGCCCTGGGTAACGCGGCTGATGTCCAACAAGTCGTCCACCAGCCGTACCATCTGAGTCAACTGCCGCTCCATCATGGTCCGAGCCTGCTCGACGATGCCGCTCGCCCCGGCCAGTTTGATGACTTGCAGCCCGTTGCGGATCGGTGCCAGCGGGTTGCGGAGTTCGTGAGCCAACGTAGCCATGAACACGTCCTTGCGGCGGTCGGTCTCGGAAAGGTCGGCGGCCAGTTGCCTCAACTTTTCTTCGTCGCGTTTTCGCTCGGTGATGTCCGAGTGAACTCCCACCCATTCGCGGATCCCGTCGGCATTCAAAATCGGAACCGCGCGGATCAAGCAAACCCGCCACTCGCCGTCGCGGCGACGGACACGGTGCTCGAAAACGAACGTGCGTTTCTCGGCCACCGCCCGAACCCACGCGTCAATCGTCCGCTGAGCGTCTTCGGGATGGACCGCCTTCGCCCAACCGTAGCCTTGGTATTCTTCACGGGACTGGCCGGTGAACTCTTCCCATCCCCGCTGTTCGCCTTGCATCAAACCGTCGGCATTGTTCGTCCACACCACGTCACTCACTGCGATAGTCGCGGCGCGGTATCGCTCATCGCTTTCGCGTAGTGCTTCGACGTCCCGCTTCCGGTCGGTCACATCCAGATTCGTCCCAACCACCCATTCGGCCTCGCCCTTGTCGTTCGTGCGGACGGTTTCCACCGATTCGACGTGGCGGCACGCTCCATCGCTCCGCCGATGAATGCGGAATTCCCGGCGACTTTTCCCGGCTCGCCGCACAGTGTCCTGTAAAGTTTCGTTCTGCTCTCGCAAGTCCGCTGGCAGAACGGCTTCCGCCCAGTCACGGTATTGCACAACTCCGTCGATCGTAGGAGCAATGCCGTAGATTTGGAACATCACGGCATCCCAGTGGACCTCGCCGGTGAGGACATTCCATTCCCAAATCCCCACGGCTGTCGCCTCCGTAGCCAGCCTCATTCGCTGCTCGCTGAGACTCAATTCTCGTTGAGCCTCCTTGCGAGCCGTGATTTCCGCCAGCAGTTGCACATTGAGCTTTTCCGCCGCTTCCGTGAGTTCGTGCTGACGCAGGGAAGAGACGATCAACTGCTCGTTCATCGCGACTATCTGGTCCTCCGAGCGTTCCGGTTCGGGCGTTGAGTGGGACGGGTCTTTTTCCACGTCGCCAGTCAGATCTGGGAAGCCGCTTTTCATTGCTTCGCCTTCGGCTCAGGCGCCGCTTCCTTGATGGGACCGATTCGTTCCGGAAGCCCGCTGGTCAGTCGCGCGTAGTCCGTCTGGCGCGGGCAGATGACGACCACGCCCTTGTCGGTGATGACATATTCCCGGATGTCCTTGCTGTGGTTGCCGCCGCGCATTTTGACCACGACCATGACTTTGCGAAGCTGGCCTTCGATCTCCACATACCGCAGCCGGATAATGTCGTCGGTGAGGAAAGAAATAGTGTAGTGGCTGAACTCAAATGAAGTGAACGAGTCCTCGATCTCGACCGTGGTGAGGATTGTCACACCAGCGCCCGTGAGGGCCGCGATCATGCGATAGAGCGACTCGCGGAAGTCCTCCCGGAAACCGGGTGCCAGCGCCATCTCGAAGCCCACCAGTGAGTCAATCACAAGCCGCTTGGCACCGATCTTTTCCACCGCATCAAGGATTTCCTGCATCGTCTCATCCACCGAAAGATCGAGCGGACGCAGGAAAAGCGTTTCGAGCATACCGTTCCTGTGCGGTGTCTCCAGGTCCAGGCCGAAACTCTCTGCCCTCGCTACGTAGCCCGTTGGGCGTTCCTCGAAGATTGCCGCGATGCCCGCTTCTCCCTGGCGCAAGCCTTCGGCGAGAAAATGGGTCGCGAGCGCCGATTTTCCCGTCCCCGAAGGGCCGGACACCAGTAGGCTATCGCCTTCCAGAATGCCCCCGCCCATCATCTCGTCTAGTTCTGGAATGCCGGTGGAAAGACGCCGCCGTTTGAGCGGCCAGACTTTTTTCAGGCCCATGCCGAGCATGCGAGAAAAGGCCTGCATCCCGTCACCGGTGATGCGGACTGTATGCAAGCCCGGCACGGAGTCTTGCCCGCGCAGCTTCATGATTTGCAGTTTTCGCACGACGGAATTGCGCTCCGTATTTTGCGTGAGCCAGAAGAGGCCATCGCACACGGTGAAAACTGGATTGTCGCGCAGTTCCCCTTCTGAGTATTCGCCGATTAGAAAGGTCGTGGCTTCCCAACTCGTGAGGTGTAGAGCCAGGCGCTGGATGAAGCCTTGCAATTCACCCTCAGCGCCGTCGCCCATCGCCTTACGCACTACGGTGCGAAACGAGTCCACCACCACGAAGCTCGGGCCGCACGCCGCCACTTCCCGGATGATTTCCTCCAGCACCGCGCCTAAGTCCTTTTCCAGAACTAAGTCGCTTAGATTGACGAAACGAACGGCGTTGCCAACCTTGGCCGGGTCGAAGAAGGAATACTGCTGCTGATAGCGCAACATTTTCAACGCAGGTTCGCCGAGCACGGTGAAATAAAGCGCAGGCTTCTCAACCGTCGCATTGGCGAAGATGATTTGATGGGCCAACGTGGTCTTCCCGCAACCGGGAGCACCCGCAATGATGTTGAAGGAGAATTCGGGCAACCCACCGCCCAGGGTTTCATCGAGACCGCGGACGCCAGTGGGCAGTTGGCGGATTTTCACCTTTCCCGGCTGAGCTTTTTTCATGGCTGACTCCTCTTCCGGGGTTTTATTTTCCTTCATAAAGTTTCTCCCGTTAAAAAATTTCGATCGTCCAACTCCGGCCAAATGTCGTGCAACAAGCGCATCGTCAAATCCGCGCCGATGAAAGTCGCAAGCAATCCGAGCAACTGCGCGATGAGGACGATTTCGCCCTCTAAAGTCGCGGTCCCGCCCCGTTCCGCCCCGAATTTATCCAGCCGCTCCAACGAACCATCCGCCTTGATCTGCACTGCGCGCAGCCCTGGAACTTCCGCACATGCCAGCACTAGGGCACGGGAGAAGAGCGAGCGAAAACCGCCGATACCCATGAGCTTGCTGAGTGACCCACGCAGCTTTTCGCAAACGCGCAAGGTCGCGTTCTCATGGGCGTCCGCAAGCTCGCCCAGTGCCGCCTCACGCCCCAGAAGGTGGCGGGCTAACTGTTTTAGCTTTGGTGAGGTACTCATTGGTATTCCTTTAAAAGGAAAAAGAGTTAAGCCCCGCCGGTACGGCGTGTTCGCACCCGATTTAAAAGGCACGTGAAATGCGAAACTCGCCCAGAGTAACAAAGAATTTTTCGTCTCGATCGTCGTAGAACACCACCGAGTTGACAATATACCGCAAAATCGCTTAGGCGGCAAGTCAGACGCGCCTGGCAACTCATTCTGTACCCCTCCACCCAGTTTATAGGCAGATTCCAGACTGCCCCTCGCCACAAAAGAGCTGCGTGCATCGAAGATCAATGCACTCCGGCGCTATCCCGCCCCGATCTCTGGGGCCCAACCTGTACGGGAACCACCGTGGAAGATCGTTCAAAAACCCTTTTGGCAAAACTTAAAATGGATTCATTCACATTTTCAGTCTGTTCCCAATGTCCAAGATGGCCGCCTTGGTCGCGAAACGATGTGGCGTTGGGCAACAGCGATTCAATGCGATTACTAGCGGACGGGACGGTTAAACGGTCATGTTCACCCGATATGACCAGTACAGGCGCATTGATTTTAGGTAGTGTGCGCTCTTCGTCAAATTTCATCATGCCGAAATTACCGCGTGCGACGACACTGGGCCAGGCCTTAGCACCCATCCTCGCGCTATGATCTAGTTATTCCCAAGTCTGCTTGCCCGTGAAGCTTTCCAGTCTTGCCGACACATGAAGTGATCCGTTGAAATAGCTCTGCCAATTCGACAACCATGCCAATGGAGCCAAAGGAATCATCGAGAAGTTTATTAGCTTGAGGATCGGTTCAAGTGACGTTGTGATCCAGGCTGCTACGTTCGTGTCGACTGGATCGCGGTATGTTGTGTGTAGTAGCACAAGTCCTTTGACAGATTTGCCTAACTTATCGGCATACAGGCGACAGAAAGTCTGCTGGGTCATGCCGCCGTGCAGGCAGTCTTCCACCGAAGCTCAAGCTTAGACAGAATAACGCTCCAGCCAATTCCGCCCACGGCTTCCATCCCTTTTGCTCTTTCCTAACCAAAACGACTTGCGATTCGGTTTTGTCCAATTGTTTTAGATCTTGTTCGTTTGGACCTTGCGGGTCGGCAAAACCCTCAGGAACGGAAACAATTCTCAGCTCGTCGTCGACCGGAATAAGCCCTTGATACGCCTCGTAAGCAAGAAAAATTCCAAATCCAAGCTCGGCCCAACTAACCATACCTGTTACCAATGTCCGAACAACGCTAAACGGCATCAGGATAAGCATCCCTTTCAAAAGTTTTGACTCAAGTCATCCATGTCGATTTAGCCTTTTCCTAGACGCAGCAGCTACATCTAGTACTTCAGGTGTCCCGAAATTGGTCTTATCGTCTGCGTGCGACGATCAAAGCAATACGCGTGCCGTTACACCGCATCGACGCTGATTAACGAAGTGCTCGAGCCGCATTTCGAGACGCTTGGATTAGGAACCAGCGACAAATATTTAGCGATCCAAAAGGTAATGCATTAGGTGATGTAGCAACATCAGAAATCAGGGAGGTTGAAAACCGGCCAACATGCAGTGCTATCTTACGACAATCATCTCCATTGTTCTTTAAATGCGCAAATTTCTCAAATGGCTAAACGTGCCAAGGTTTACGCTTAACTTTTCAAAACATTGAGACGCTGGCAGCACACTAACGCGATTGAACAATAATTTCAAAAAATGAAAAGACGGTGACACGGATTGTCTCTCGCGTTGGGGATGCACTCGTACGGATTGATAGCAGAAATGTTGTAGAACGATTTCCACGAATGAGCATAAAACGGTGTCCGTCGACGCTTTGCATGGTTGCGCAGGTCAAACCCTTACGGTCAACGTTGTGAAGCATTTTGATCAATGAAATGGCAGGCTGCTTGACCTTACGCCTTCCGTTCGGGCCCGCCCGACGGAGGCAGCAATTGGCGGCTAGAGGCATGTTCCTTCGGTTCAAGCTCTCCACCGAGTTTATTCGGTGGGAGCAACGTTTGGATGCGAGAAACGCTGCTTCCACCGGTATGAAACCTGTATGAAACCGGTGGAGAGCCTAGTCCCTCACGGGTTGCAAGTAGCTGCCAATTATCGCCCCACTGGCATGAAGCCAGTGGTAGCGAAACACAGGAAAAAATGCTTCACAGCATTGCCTTACGGTTCATATAAGGCACTCAAATTTCAGCAAGGTTGTTCCCGTTGCGGACGTTTACCGATGATCGATCTACAAGCAAAACTTGCAATTCTTGCGGACGCAGCTAAGCGGAACTACGTCGAAGGGCTATTCCTTAGTTCAGGTATTATTCAGAATTCGGACTACACAATGGAGCAGCTTACGCTTGTTGCGAAAAAGCTGCGCACCGAACACCACTTCGGCGGGTATATTCATCTAAAGACCATCCCAAATGCCGCACAAGCTTTGATCGACTGAAGCGGGCCTTAGGGCCCATGGCTTGAGGCCGAGTTAAATGCAATTCGGCTGCAGGTATTGATCTGTTTAGGCGCGACGCCCGCTCAAGCTATCTGTTCGCTGTGGTCCTGCGATTGGTCGGACTATTTGACCACTGCACTGGTAATGGTATCGGCAACTCTCCTCACGGCGAATTGGTTTACTGGCATCGGGTGTTTGGTTGTGTTGGCGATGCTTGCCATTCGAACGCCAAAGGAAGAACAAGTCCTTATCGAACGGTTTGGGCAACAATACATTGATTACATGGCGGGCACCGGGCAGTTCTTTCCAAAGATAAAGAAGAAGTAAAAAAGCGAAAATCGTTGAAAATCTCAGTCCGCTCCGAATCCCCGGTCAGGGACTAGTGCAGACGCCGCAATTGTCGACGAATCGCATTGACCAAAAAGCCTTGCAGATGCATAAGGCGAACGGCGAAGTGAAACTACCGATCATAACCCGAAACGTAAGTGAGGGACCTGCGACATTGTCCCTCGCTTACGCTTCGGGTTGGGATACTGCAATCTGCCGATCGCCTAAAGAATGGGAGTCTAGAATAAATAGACGAGTCGTTGGTCGACTATACTAGACGGAAGCGGTTTTCCGAATTGGATTCAATCCTCATTGCGATAGCTACGGAACGACTATGGACACCAATAATTTCTTCGATCGCCGCAATTTCGTCGCTGGTGCTGCGATCTCCACAGCCGCCACTGCGTTGACGGCCAGAGCTTATTCGCAGGTCGCCGGCGCGAATGATCGGGTGAACATTGGCATCCTTGGTTTTGGCCTTATCGGGCGAATTCATGGTCGGTCGTTTGCGGGGCTAAAGGAAGCACGCATTGCAGCCGTATCGGATGCGTTTAAGCCTCGTATGGAGGCTTGCAAGGAAATCGAACCGAATGTGAAGACGCATGCCGATTTCCGGAAGTTGTTAGAGAGCAAGGACGTGGATGCAGTGGTCGTCGCCACACCGGACCATTGGCATGCGCTGCAGACGATGATGGCGTGCGCGGCGGGTAAGGATGTGTATGTCGAGAAGCCGACGCATCTGTTCGTCCGCGAAGGAGAGTGGATGCAAAAAGTAGCGTCGAAACACAAGCGCGTAGTGCAAGTTGGAACACAGCAACGCAGCGCGCCGCACTATCAAAAGACCAAGGAGCTGCTTCGCAACGGAGCCATCGGCGACATCGCGAGTGTCCAGTGCGATTTCTTTCGAAACGTCATGCCCGGAATCGGCAGTCCATCGGATGGGGATTCGCCGGCCGACTTTGATTGGGAGATGCATCTCGGCCCAGCTCCCGCGCGTCGCTACAATCCCAATCGCAGCATCTACCACTTCCGCTGGTTCTGGGACACAGCGGGAGGGCAGATGACAAACCTCGGGCACCACTCTCTGGACATCGTGCACTGGATCTTCGACATCGAAGGTCCCAAAACCGTCGCAAGTTACGGTGGACGTTGGTTTCTCAAGGATAACGGCGAGACGCCCGACACGCAAAACGCCATTATTGAGTATGACAAGTTCCCTGCCATCGTTCAGTTCCGCGAGGCGGCCGGCGGCGGCGGTGAGTCCTCCATGGGCTCTCTTGTCTTCATCGGCACGAAAGGGACAATGAAACTAGGCCGCGATGGTTTTGAGATTCTACCCGACAAGAGGGAGAACCCGCAGAATATTTTCGCAGCTATCATCGGTGGGCATCCCGTTGGCGGGCCGCAGACAGTGGACGAACCAAAAGGCATGAAGTGGTGTAACCCGATGAGCGACAAGTCTGGAAACGCGACCCAGCAATACAGTTTGCACGCACAGAACTTCATCGACTGTATTAAAAGCCGAAAGACGCCGAACTCCGACCTGGAAAGTAGTCACTGGGTCAGCACCACCTGCCATCTAGCGAACATCTCGCTCAAAACAGGCCGCAAGCTGTCTTGGGGCGCTGCTGTGAACGACATTCTCGCCGACAAGGAAGCCAGTGCGATGTTGGAGAGAACGTATCGTGAGCCATGGGCCAAGGAACTCAGGTCATTACTCACATGAAACGTCGCATTTTTATCACCGCAATTCCCACAATGATCGCGACCTTTTCGGCGATCGATGCTGTGAGGCAAACGCTCGCGGCTGCCGGAGTCAAGCCGGGCCGACTGGGCATTTGTTCGTTCTCCTGCCATCGCGCTTGGCAGGCCGCCCGCGACAAATCCGCACTGGCACCCTTCGCTGACGCTCCTACTTTTTACGACTATGCCCGCAGTCTCGGTGCCGATGGCGTGCAAACGAGCGTGGCCATGCTCGATGAAACCGCTTCGGGGCATCTCGGTGAGCATGTAGAACGGACCGGCGGCTATTACGAAGGCGATATACGTTTGCCGTCCAAGGGGAGTGAACTCGATAAGTTCGAACAGGAGGTGAGGCTCACACGAGCCGCGGGTGGCAGCGTTGCCCGCACCTGCCTCTCCGGCACGCGCCGTTATGAAACATGGCTGACGATCGACGACTTTAATGCCTTTCATACAGCCGCCTCGCAGCGACTAGCATGGGTCGAGCCCATCTTAAAGAAACATCGGTTGAAGCTCGCGGTGGAGAATCACAAGGACCTCACATGTGACGAACTCGCCACGCTCATGCGTACGTTTAGTAGCGAATGGATTGGCGTGAATGTGGATACAGGCAACAATCTTGCACTGCTCGAAGACCCACTCGAATCGGTTGAGACGCTCGCACCCTTTGCGATGAGTGTCCATCTCAAGGATATGGCCGTTCAGCGGTATGAACATGGGTTCAAACTCAGCGAAATCAGTTGCGGTCAAGGCTTCCTAGACTTGCCTCGCATGGTAGCAGCCTTGAGCAAGGGGAACAGCAAAATACGTTTCAATCTCGAAATGGCTACGCGCGATCCTTTGCTGATTCCTTGCCTCGCTGATGGCTACTTTGCAACATTCCCCGGACGCAAGGCAACGCACCTCGATGCTGCGATGCAGCGAGTCAAGGACAACTCACCCAAGCAACCACCACCATCGATTGCTGGCAAGCCAATGGCACAACAGCTAGACGAAGAAGAGGCGAACAACCGCAGTTCACTGGCATGGATGCATCAAAAGTTCACGTGACGTTTATGTATTTATTTTGCAACCTTGCCAACCGCCGTTGACAGCAATGGTCTGGCCGTTGATAAAGGCAGCGTCGCCGAAGCTGACTGCAGCCACGACGCAAGCGATGTCCTGGGGTGTTCCCCATCTTCCTAGCATCGATTCGCCAATAGCTCGTTGTTGCCAAGCCAATGAGGCTTGCTGCCCCCACTCTGTTTGAATCCAACCAGGAGCAATGCAATTCACTCGAACATGTGGTGCCACGCTTTTAGCGAGGCTCTTGGAGAACGCGGCGATGGCTGCTTTGGTGGCTGAAAAAAACTGGCCACTATCCCCCTCCATTCCGTGTTCGGCTTGATCCCAACCGATATGAACCATTGATGGCAATCGTTCGTCGATTTTGGTCTGCGCAATCATTTTGTCGGCCACCATCCGGCTGAGAACAAAGGTCCCTTGAACATCGGTCGCCCAGAGTTTGGCCAGCTTTTCCGAAAAGGAGAGTTCACGTGCTGGGCCTGTCAGAACGTCAGCACCGGCCGCATGGACCCACACATCCACTCGTCCATGGCGTTCAAATGCCGCCTCAACGAAGGCTCGATTGGAATCCGCATCGTCGATGTTGGACACAACGCCGAGCAAATCCTTTTCGGCGCCTGGTAGATCGAGGATTTGATCCATGGTCGCTTGGAGTCCTTGAAGATTCTGCCGACAGTTCAAAATAAGGCTTGCTCCGCGGCGCGCGAATTCGATTGCGATCGCCTGACCGATTCCGCTTGATGCTCCTGTGACAACGGCCACAAATGGTTTCGTCATGGTCAGTCCGCAGCTTCATTCGGGGGCGGTTCGTAATTGAACTCTTGCCACTTGACCGCTTGCTCCATTGGCTCGATGCGAAGCACGAGCGCTCCGTTTTGAAAGACACGGACCGTGCTGCTCGATTGGCTAACAACGATCGCGATGGCTTTGGTGCGTTGGGTGATCGCGGCCGCTGCCCAGTGTCGGGAACCAAGCCCTTTGGACAATTGCAAGTTCTCGTGCAACATCTCGATGATTTGCCGCGATCGCTCGGCCACCGCATCCGGCGAAACCACAAAGGCACCGTCCATTTGAGCAATTTCTTTGATGTCTTCTCGAACGCGAGCGTCATGGAGATTTCGGTTTTTTCGGCTGTAGCCTTTGAGTGGGTCAAAGCCGCTGTCTTTGCAATGTTGCAAGACTTTGCGGGTATCGCCCACCACGAACATGGTTCCGACTTTTTTCCCCTCGCGACCCTCCCGGCCAATTTGGACCGCAAGGTCGATGACGATTTTTAGATTGTTGAGCGGCACGGAGCTTTCGAGCCGTTGTAAATCGCGGCTTGTGAAGCGTCGCATTCGCTCGTCGAGCCGAATGATCGAAATCGAATCGATGCGATTGACTTCAAATCCGCAGTAGACGGCGATGACGTCGCAATGGTTTGCAAGCAGTTCATCAGCCACTGCTTCCAGCAGCGCGTGCTGCAATCGCTCCAAAAGTGGAGAATCCTCTTTGTTAAGCACCAGTGGAATGAGACCAAATTTGTCCGCGTCCGCTAGATCTTCCACCCGATCCGCCGCCACCAAAATACGTTTGATTTCCGGTGGAACCAGTTCGCGAAGGCGTTCCCAGTCGGTCGCGCTGTCGAGGAGGACCAAAATAGCGTCGGCTTTGACGGCGCAGGCTAATTTGCCCGCCGACTCGATGACACTGGCTAATTCTCGCGTGAACTTCTGAACTGTCATCTTGCAGGAGATCCGCGAGGAATGAGGAATTTTTGGAGGATGGTGGGCCAACATCTGTCGGCATTGAGTGTAATTTCCCAGTGATTTTTCATCAATCGGGGCTGCAGAGATCTATTTTGATGTTGCGACTCTGCAAAGGAAGGCTATACTTCGATCCCCATTGAGGGACAAAAGTCAGTACTTTAAGGTTCGATTCGTTGGCGGTTAATCATGTCCAAGTGTTGCGAAGTTTGTCAAAAAATAGCGTCTGTCGGAAATCAAGTAGAGATCCGTGGTAAGGCTAAATACTTGGGCGGTGTGGGCACAAAGATTACTGGTATCACGAAGCGAAGGTTCACACCAAACCTTCAAAATTGCAAGGTTTCCCTTCCAAACGGCGAAGTGAGAACCATTCGTGTCTGCACTCAGTGCATTCGCAGCGGCCGAATCCGCAAGGCCGTTCGAGCCAAACCTTTTGCTCTGCCAAAGTAACTCAACCGAGGTCCGTCGATGGCTTTATCTGCCGAAGATGTGATTCGGATTGGGAATCTTGCTAGGCTTTCCCTGACTCCTACCGAAGTGGTGGAGTTTACGGACAAGTTGGGCAAAATCGTTGGTCTCGTTGAGCAACTTTCAGAAGTCAACACCGAAGACGTGGAGCCTATGGTCCACGCCTTCGATCTTCAAAATGTTCTTGCACCAGATGTGTGCGGACCATCTCTGTCTCGGGACGACGCTCTCAGGAATGCCCCATCCTCCGATTCGGAATGCTTTCGAGTCCCTGCGGTACTCGGGTGAATACCGTGTGGACGATCAGGTCTTTTCTGAACACTGATACTCCCTATCTGGCCAAACTGTGGCATGATCACCACACTGCATTCAACTCAAAAAGCGCCTGTCCAGTAAGCGTCTGGGACCAGTGCATCCTCAGCAAGCCGTTCTTCAAAAGCCAAGGATTAATACTTGCGATCAACCAAGAGCGTGTTCCGGTTGGCTTCGTTCACTTTGGTTTCGCCAGCAATCCCGACGGAAGCGATGAGAGCGTTTCTAAGGCCATCGTTCATAAAATCTGCATAGCCCCAAGTGCAGTTGAGGATGAGATTGCCAAGGTATTAATGGAGTATGCCCTGAGTCAATTGCGAGAGCAGGACGCGAAGACTTGTACCGCCCTAGGGTCGACCGCCTTGAACGCATTTTATTTGGGGGTCGGCGAAGGGGACAATCTTATGGGGGTGGTCGCAAAAGACAATCGAACCCAACGATGGTTGTCCGAAGCTGGCTTTATCCCAACACGTCCAACGGAGTGCTGGGAGTTGGAATTATCCTCGTTTCGGCCTCCCATGGATCGCACTCAAATTGGCATCCGCAGAACCTGCACCGTCGGCAGGCTTCTCGATGAAGACACGCATGAATGGTGGCTTAGCACCGTACTTGGACACTGCGAGCAGATTCGATTCAATCTCGTGCTGCGTTCGCCCCCAAGGGTAGAAAGCGAAATCATGTTTTGGTTTCCCGACCCGACCATCATCGGTGTCGATTCGAGCGTTGTCCGATTGTGGTTGCCAAATGTCCCACAAGCGGACGAAGCACGCGAGCGTTTCGTCTATTTAATGGCCGAATCACTAAGGCAATTGCAACAGGAGAAACGACGGGCCGTCCGGACCTTTGCATCGGCAGACCAACAGCAATCGATCACGCTGTTGCAGCGGTTAGGCTTTCGTTCCGTCGAGCACGGCGTGGTCTTTGCTCGCGATGTATAGTGCTATAGTGCTGGCAAACTTGGCGGTCTGAGAATTGCAAAAAATTTCGAACTGTACGATTAGATTGAAAAAAGCCTTGCTCCGATCGGATTGAAAACTTGGTAGGAAGATTAGGGGTAGGAAAATTCTTTGGAAACTCATCTTCCTACCCTTCATTTTCCTACCTTATCAGCGATTGTTCCAGA
>JANMLD010000512.1:0-7527 GCA_031372345.1 Pirellula sp. | reverse complement strand
AAACCTCCATTTCCGGGAACGTTTGGTGGCTTTGCGAACGCTCGCACCTGCCTCACGAAATAGGGTATACTCATGCAGTGCAAACAGAGAACGGCCGGCGAGTTTACGCAAATGCAATGTCATAGTTCCGTGCACTTTCTCCGATGTTAGCTCATGAGATCTACCCAAAATGAAGAGAGGTCTTCGATGATTGTTCGAGTACTGGTCATTAGTTTGCTAAGTGTTTTGCTTGGAGCCTCTAATCTGTCGGCGCAGACCACACTGTCATGCACTTGGAAGGAGGGGGAAAAATTCTCCTATGTGATCGAGGAGAACCTCCCAGGCCTTCCATTTACCCCTCCGACAACTGCCTCGGCCACTTCATACAGTCAAAGTCTGAAACTAGATACCAATTGGCACGTTAGAACTGTCGGTCTTGACGGCAATGCGGTCATCACTGTGGAAATTGAGCGTGTGCGTTTTGTGGTAGATCAAAAAGGTATCCCGCTGCCGTATGAACATCTCAATGTTGATACGCAAAATCCAGTTGATACGCAAAACAAAGTTGAGAGGATAACGTTTAATGCGGTGCGCGGGTTTGTTGGATCGCAAATAGAAATCACTATAAACGGGAAACGAGAAGTCACGAAATTTGAGTTTGCAGAGCCTTTGGCGGCACACTTTGAACGCAACCAGATTATGCGTGAACTTGCGTATGTATACGGACCTGCATTCAGAAAAGAAGGTATGCGGCGTCGAATAACCGGTTGGTTAATAGCATCTCCGCCCACATCCGTCTCAAAAGGCGGTACGTGGCGGCGGGAGGATGCTAGTTATCCCGATGATTCCATTCTGTATATCGATTCCTGTACGTTAGGCGGACCTGTTCTTTGGGATCGGCAAACGCTAACAAAAATTGACGTAAAGTCTCAGGTAAAGTTGTTGGACAACGATCTACGCAAACAGGAGTCGAAGTCCAAAGAAACGAACTGTGACGGCGTTGTGTATATTGATGAACGGACAGGACGTATTATCGATGCTACGTTATGTCAGCCGTTTTCAAGCGAGGTCAATTTAACAATAACTGCCAAGCTTCTTACCAAACCCGAACAGTGAATTCTCAGCTGAATCGTTCGAATTGGTCAATTGACTTATTGATCCGCGCAGCGACAAACGAGGCGGATCGAAATACTTAGGCAACGATGATTTGCGAGTCAGTAACTACTTAGTGGCGTGTTAAGATTTTAGATGCCCGCCGAGTTCATGGGGTGGATAATGGTGTGGCAATTCAAGTCAATCGTTGGATCTGACTTAGTCAGCGTCGTCATTCTGGTTGTGCGCGGATGTCGATTCTAGGGCCGACGCCGAACTTCGTTGGTGCGTAATGACGATCCGTCCGATGCAAGTTGCACGTCAGCCCTAAACTCGGCGTGGTGATTCAATCGCCTGTAATTGACGTGACCGAGTGAACCGGGACGTCGAGCCCGTCCAGCCCTATTTCCTCGATGTATGTCCAGTTAAGGCTAGGGCCCAAAACAGTAGCTGAGGAACGCCGCCATTTTGGTCTCGTATTCTATCTGACCTCCATTGCGTTGGGCGTGTTCGCCATCCCTCAGGAGAATATCTTTATGTGGCCCCACATCCTTCGGTGCTGTTTCCCACCGATGTCGGCACAAACAACCCCGTGCAATGGAGGACTTCGCCTGTTCTACCGTAAGATGCAACTCTTAGTCTTTCCTTCGGGACCCCGAGCCGGATACAATCAAAGACGGCGATTTGTAGGCATCCCGACAGACAGATTTCAATTCGTACTATCCAGTGAATAACATGCAGTTCTCTATACGCAATCTGATTATGGCGACCGCGGCTGTTGCGTTTTGCATGGTGTTTGCGGGACGTGATTCGAAGAAAGGCTCAGTTATCGTAAGCCAGCAGAACGATCAATTTGTTGAATTCGTGTTGGCTGAGCATGGGATTCGTTCCTTTGAATCGTGCTCATCTTCCGGCGTCACTCGATATTATTTTCCAGATGCCAATGAGCGTAGTTCTATTGAAGAAGTTATCGAGAAAGACGCGTTAGAAAGAGGCTACAGTCTCAAGATTAAACACCGAACAATTCTTCCGCCTTTCAGTTCGGAGAGAATCGTGAACGCTGAAGTCGGTTTTTCTGGCGATCGTTGACCCTCTGAAAAAATGCGTCAACTCGCACCGGTTTGACCACGTTTGACACGCCGGAGCATTAAGCGACGTCTCAGGACATTCCATGTATCTTCCGAATCCTCCCCCAAATCCTCCTCTGCACCCGCCAGTCCATCTCCGTCGTTAGTGGCCTTAGCAACCGCTCATGAATCTGCGCTTTCCCCTGCATGACTTCCGGCAAGTACAGCAGCTCCTCCTGAATATCTGGCGCCAAATTCAGCAAGCTCATAATCTGCGTCATCCTTGGCTGACTGATTCTACCTAATTCTGCAAGCTGCTGGAAGCTTACTACTTCTCCCGATTCTAGCATCGATTGCATACGACTGGCTAGCGCCACTAGCTTAGCGATCCTTGGAATCCGACCAGATTGAGCAAGTACGACCCTCACAGCTTTGGCGGCATCGCGACGCTTGTGAGCTTCTCCCTGGAATGCGACTTTGCGTTTAACTTTGATCACACCAGCACCTCATCAGCTTTAGCCGCAAGAGTTTTAATTCCAGCTCGATGGAAAGATACCGAAATCGCCACATCGTGTGGATCGTACTCCACCCGCTCAACAAGCACTTCCATTAGCTTGCCTTGTTCCCGCTGCGACACGGATTTCCACAGGGTGTCGAAGTCGCTGAAGGCCGCTCGAATCTCTGCGTCCGCCAGTTCCGATGAAGCTAACTGGCCTATGCGAATGTGCAGCTGGTGGAGTTCCAATTCCGAAGTCGCCGTTCGTTCGTTGAGCTCTGCAAGTCGAGCAAGCGTTGGATCGTTGGGCTTCGGCATGGCTGCGATACGTTTGATCTCGGCATGATCGCGAGCCAGTTGCTTTTCGTATTGCTTTTGCTGTTGCTGTAATTCTTTGAGGCCATTGTCAACCTTCTTGCGGGATTGGCGTAGTACTTCCTGCATTAGACCATCGTCTGTGGAAATGCAGCGAATCTGGTCGACAACTGCGGCTTCCAATTCCGCTGCCGGAAGCGCCTTCGACGGACAAGCATCCCAGCCACACTTGATGGCTTTTAGGCAAGTGTAATAACGGTATCGCTTGCTTCCTCGACTCGACATCGTGTGGACCATGGCTTTGTTACAAGCGCCACAGTACAGCAAGCCCTTGAGTAGGGCGCCGTATTTGTTATTGACGCCATTCCCCTTGCCGCGACTGTGCGATTTGAGCAGCTTCTGGACGGCGGAGAATGTCGTACTGTCCACAATGGCTTCATGCTCTCCGTTGAATACTAGGTCCTTGTGTTTGATTTTCCCGGCGTAGATCGGATTGGTGAGGAGCGTATGTAATGAGGCTTTGTCGAATGGCCGTCCACCACGTTGTGTCCCGCTGCTGGAGGTCCACGCCTTATTGAGCCAACCGCGCCCAACCACTTCCTTTAAAACCGGAGTCAGCGACTTGAGCGTCAGATACAACTCGTATATCGCTCGCACATGCGTTGCCTCTTTCGCGTTGATTACTAATTTCGCGTTGGGCGTCGATCGATCCACATCGTAGCCAAGAACTGGATGACCACCAGCCCATTTTCCCTTGCGCCGTTGTGCCGCGATCTTATCCCGGATCCGCTCGCCGATGATCTCGCGTTCAAACTGCGCAAAAGAGAGCAGGATGTTGAGCGTCAGGCGTCCCATGGAATGCGTTGTATTGAATTGCTGCGTCACCGATAAAAAGGAAGCGTTGAACTTATCGAATGTCTCCATGATTCTGGAGAAATCCATAAGTGAGCGGCTGAGTCGATCCACTTTGTAGACCACAACGCAGTCGACTTTACCGGATTCGATGTCGGCAAGCAACCGATTCAGCGCCGGTCGATCTAGACTACCACCGGAGAATCCACCATCATCGTACTGCTCTGGATTGCAGGTCCAGCCTTCGTTTTGTTGGCTCTTGATGAAGGCTTCTGCGGATTCCCGTTGTGCATGGAGCGAATTGAACTCTAGCTCGAGTCCCTCTTCACAGGATTTGCGAGTGTAGATGGCGCAGCGGATTGCAGGCTTGCTGGTTGCCAAGGGAGTTTTGTTTGTTGACTTAATCATTTGGCATCTCCGAGTTGGAAGAAGTGGAATCCGTTGACATGGGAGCCGGTAATACTCTTGGCGATTGCTGACAGCGATTTAATTCACGCTGTAGTGCCGCTGCACTCTTGGTACTCTTGATCTCTAAATCCTTCTGGTTTGCTTTTGTCTCTTGTGGGAACCGTCCCCACTAGTGACAGTGAGCAGAGATTCAGAGACAAGCTCAAGGCGTGTGTTGGAAGGAGCGGCAGGATTTCCACAGATTGGTGAAGTACTCGGCCGCATGCGGAGAATGGCAGCCGCGAGTAGGGAATCGCAGCGAAACAATATCGACAATATGTAGCATACCCAAAAGTCCTTCTCCATGATCACCGGCGATATGCCTCGTCGCACCGCAGCTTCTTGAATTGCCCTTTGGCGCTGTGTCTCAGGTAGGCTCAAGAACGTTGAATTCATCGGCCAACCTTTCTTGATTGCGACTCTGCTATCTCGTGAAATACCGAGTGCATCCAAGCTGGAGCCAATGCAAAGTCTTTGAGTAATTCTTTACGCTGTTTCAGCGGAATGCTGGACTTCAGTTTCTCAATTCGAGTCTTTGTCACATGGTCTTTACCAAGTGACCGAAAGGCTTGAATGATCAAACCGCTCAACCGGCCCGATGTTGCCATATTGCGAGGCGTTGTCCGACGAAGCTGGATTGTCATTGGGCCAATCTTAAGCGTCCGAGATTCGCCCTCCGTCAGGAACACAATCTTGGCGGGAACCTGTTCGGACAGACCGAGCAGGTTGAGTGCGTACGCGCCGAAAGGTTGCAATCTAGATCGATCGCGCTCGGATAATGCCTTGGTTATTGCTTCGACTGTCGGCGACAGTTCGCCAAAAAGCGGGTCTTCAATCGGGTAGTCGTAAACGCCGCGTGCCAGCCGCCTGATTGATTTAGTCTTTTCGAGCCGGTGTAGAGCGACTCCGACAGCTTGGCGGCTTCCCAAGTCCAAGAAGTTGGCTGGAAGGACAACGCAGCCGCGCCCCCACTTCTTAATGCGGGAAAATACCGCTGACTCGATACTTTTGGGAGATTTTTTGCCTGTCATGTTGTAACAAATACTACCCCGTTTTTGTTACAGGATCAAGGGGCGAATTCGTTTACCGGCGTCATCGCTCGGCAAATCTAAAGTCTCGTTGTCGCTAATTCTTCACAGAAAGTCAGTCTCTCTGTTCGAAGCAGCTGCCCAGGGTTGGTCTCTCTTCAGCGAAAAAACGACCAAGTTTTGCGATTGATTGGAGTCTGGCTCCTGGTTTTGGTCCAAAAGTTTCTCGGATCTCTTTTTTGCCGACCCTGGGGTTAAAAGGCGATTAAGGCGCGGATTGGCGGCGTTAGCTGGAGGACTCAGCCATCGGCCAAAGGACCAGCTGAGTGGTTCACCGGAACCGTCCGAATCGCGAGCGGTAGGACACACATCGGGGCATGTCACCCATCGATCACCGCCAGGATCGGCTTAGGTCGGTCAGCGAGTCATCCAATTCGAACCATTGACCAACCAAAGTTGCCCGAGCAGCCTTTCCGACGCCAGCCGCAGCCAAAACCGCGTTGATGTCTGCCGATTTAGACCGTTTACAGTGATTGCCACGTAGGTTCATTCTTGAGGACGACCATGAACACAGAACAGCAAGCGAAGCAGTGGAGCCAGTTAATCACCAAAGCCGTTCAGGACGACACGTTCAGAAAACGGTTATTGGCCAGCCCTGAAGCCGTAGTGAGAGAATCTGGACTCGATCTGCCCACAGGTATCCAGCTTCGAGCGGTTGAGAATACCGACCGAGTGCTCCACCTAGTGCTGCCGCCGCTTCAGAGGGAGAGAGAACTATCAGACGCGGAGCTGGAAGGTGTGGCAGGCGGCCTTGTTGTTAACGCCATCATTGCCGTCCTGGTTGGAATGTTGGTGCCTGAGGTCCAAAAGACCGGGATGACCATGGACCAGGCCAACCAAGTCGCGGCCGGAAATCCCATGCCACGGCCGAGATGAATTGATCAATCAAACCAACGCGACCTTGACGCGAAGTTCTTCGACCGTATGCTCACTCGAATTCTTAATCCAATAGGCCCACTGTTCCAGGACGCTCGCGCTGCATCAGCCAACAGATCGAATACGTCGCTTTGAGATCGCTGTACCCTTGACCCACTCGTAGCTGATCCGTGTAGGCCTCACAAGCGTAAAAGACAGCCCGCTTGGCAAAACTCGATTGAACCACAATCTGGACTTCGATGACAAAAACCCTGCGGCGCTGGTCGGTTGCCTTTACGTCCACGCAAAAAAGCTTGTCGTTCTCGAAATCCTTCATTCCGAACGGATTGAGATACTCGGGATGGTTTGAAGTTCGGGACGGCGTTCGTGGGGTGCGACAGGAAAATTTTACGACAGGAACATACGGAAATGGGTTAACTGATCTTCCTGTCGTTTAATCTTCCTGTCATACCGAGCAGATGTCTATCCGTTTCGCGTAAGACGTTTCGGGACGTTGATTGTTCCGTGGTTCGATGTTGACTACCGCAGGCACCCAAGAGAGCCCAGATCGATTTCAAACTCGGTTTTGATTCGCCGCAGTTGCGAGACGTCTGAGCTTCTTAAGTTGCAGCCAATTGAGCCGGAAGTGGCTTTCCTTTGGTCGGGAATTTGTATTTGCTCACGCCGAATTCTTGGTTTCTATTCGTTGGATTCGCGAGATTCGCGTGCAGAGGGATCCGTCCGCTCATCGATCGAGACTGGAGACAGGAAATCGTCAACGCGATCGACTCGAAGAAGAGCGGTGTCCCTTAAATATTTCAATCTTAATCATTTAAGTTCCCGCCAAAGTCTTGGAACGTAGTACCGTCGCGGTACCGCCCATCTAAGCTTGCCTGTCGCCATGCCCTCGCATTCCCTTCTGCTCGGTCTAATAGGGTGCCTTGATTGGTCGAAACTTCGGGGGATTGAGCCATTGACCGACTTGAAAGTCGTCGGTGTCTCGATTCCACAAAATAGTCGCAACCGATTTCGATGGACCACGGCGAATGACCGGACCCATTGGAGTATCGCGTGCGAGCAATACGTGTACGCGAGCTTGGATTTCTGCCATCAATTTTCAGACTAAAGAAATTGTAATCTATCCCAAAATCATCAAAGTGGATTAGGACGAACGGAGACCCTGTGGGGTCAGACCGGTCAGACCCGAATGGCACTTGTAGTTTGACGTAAGTCCTTCATTGGTAATCCTTTTTGTATTCTGACCTAGGCTTCGTCATTTGTTTGTATGGCTTCGGTCGGCGCTTCTTCACGCGCGGCTCAACGCGGTCCGGCCGAT
>JANMLD010000508.1:0-8559 GCA_031372345.1 Pirellula sp. | reverse complement strand
GATCGACGTCACCAATTTAGCAACCAGTGAGAGCCGCTTGAATCGCGATTCGTTACTTATAAGCGCTCTCTTCGCGGGAGTCAGTTATCAATTTTGATGATATGCAATCATGATTTGCAATATCGTTTCGACACTAGGAATTGGCTAGCTGCTCAACGTCGCTACATCGGATAGTCTGATGCGTTTCTAGACTCCTTTTCTTCGCCTACACTCGCGTTCGGTTCGTTAATAGCAACGATTGCAATTACTCTCCTTTGGCGGCGATGGATATTCACCAAGCTATCCGCAGATTATGAAACGCGATTTGAAACTGCGACGGATGCTGTACGATTGAATGCTGCACGATGGACTGCGATGATCTACGGGGTGACTTACTCTGTTTCAATTTTGGCATGTGGATTCGGGTATCTCCGCCCTGGTTCCTGGACGACCTTTGCTTTGATAATTTTGACGATGGGCATGATTGCAAAAGTTCCCTGGTCACTACTTTCGACAGATTGGGAACTACATCGCGTCATAGACTAGCAATTGGTCGTACTCCTGCAGGATCGGCCTAGCCAGCAACAAACAGTTACTATTTCCACAGGTTGGACTGAGGCCTAGAGGCGACCAGCGTACGCCTTTCCACAGGTTGGTGCGTTGTCCGTAGTACCGATTTCCAAACTTGGCCACCCACTGTGGACATTGGCGCTGGCTCGTTTGCACGGCGACCGATAGATCGGATAGACTGAAGCCGCTAGCGGCGGGGAAGCGTGTTGGAATGGAGCAAGTTTCCCATTGATCCGTTTTGATACTATTGGGATGGGCAAAAATGCATGAAAAGTGACGACCAAAACTAATTGAGAATGGAGAATCAGCCCAGACTAATTGCTGGACTGGTTGTAACTCCGTTGTCGCTTGCTAGCATCGTTTTGATAGTACTTTTTAACCCCCAACCGGTCGTTTCGCTCGCGCCGTTGCCCACTCTGATTATCGGAACCGCAATGCTTAAGCCATTCGATTTGCTTCAAAATTGCTGGCGCCGCAGACAACTTACGAGCCAAGCAAATAGATCAGCGTCATAAACCTCGAACCGGCCACCATCAACTCGAAAACACTAATAGGATGTCCGAATGGATCCAGGCAAAACTCTTCTTGTACCGATCTTGCTTGCCACGATCGTCGCTGTTTTCATTTCGTCACTTGGAACCCGGTCGGTCTATGTTGCTACAATCTCTGCGTTGACAGCTCTTCTCGCAACATCCGCAGTTTCAAGTGAGACAATTTGCCTCTTAAAGCCGAGCACATCGTATCATCGCGAGATACCATACTGATGTTGGATTGAACGTTTTGGCAATCGTGGTAGTTACCGGTATCTGTTCTGTGGGCGGAGGAATTGTTGGCCTATCGATCGCCACAATTCGCAACATGTTTCGCCATCAATGCTTAGCTAAACCATCAGAGAAACGCGGCAATTGACCAGTCGTGAAAGTGGCGCACGCCAGGATCGGACTATCAGCAACAGGCGCTTTCGCCTCCGCCAGCGTCCCATCCACATGTGGATGTAGCCGAGTTAGCGACAAGCCTCTTCCACAGGTTGGTTCAAATCATGTGGACGTTGGCGCTGGCCGATTCGACTACGCCTGTGGGATCGGATAGACTGGAGCGGCTAGCGGCGGGGAAGCGAAGCACCTTTTCTCGTGACAGATTCTTTTGTAGCTACTCGGAAACTCATGGACTTTGAAGCAGCATTAGCCAAAGAATCACCAATTCGAGAGCAAGCCCGTGCCGCTACTTTTTTCAGGTCACTTTGTGTCGATGGCGAAAAACACTTGGCTTTGCTTTTTGCCGCTATGAATCGCGTTGATTTGACCCGACGCGAGCTTGACAAGCACGAGACAGTACTCATTGGTCTCGGAGCAATATCGATTGCATCTACTTTGAATAGAGTTGGGTTCAATCCTACGTCCTCAGTCCATGCTGAAATGGCACAATGGATCTTAAGGAATACCTCCTCGCCGAATATTGAGGTATCTGCCTATTGCATAAACGCACTTGGGGAGTTTAGGACCAACAACAGCTCATTCGTCCCCACATTCTGCGAACTAACCCAAGCTGTGCGTAGGCAGGATGAGAGTGAACGAATTACGCTGAGAGCGATTGCGTTTAGAATGCTCTCCCGTATTTCTCAGGCAACCGCGTTGAAATACGTTGGTTCTGACGCATGCAAAGAATACCTTGCTGCCGTCGAACTTTGGATTGCGGAATCCCCCCACTGCCGCGATTCGCTGGAAATGGAAGTTGCATGGATTCAGGCGGAACAGTCCTAACAGCAATCGTTTGCACTATCTGATAGTCCGATTGTATCGTCCAATACTGTTCCGCATCTTAACAAATACGATCGCGATCATCATTGTTGGCACTTCGTGAAGCATGAAAGTCCCTTATGTCGACTTTGATTCACCGGTTATATTTTTCGTTGGCGAGAATGGATCTAGAAAATCAACGCTTCTAGAAGCGATGGCGGTACTTGCCAGGCTACCAATTTCCGGTGGAGGATTGAACGAAGTTGATGCGAATCATGCCTTCACCGAACAAAGTATTTTGGCATCCTCATTGAGACTCGCTTTCTTCAAACAACCTTAGGATAGATACTTCTTTCGCGCGGAGACTCAAGCACATTTCGCTTCGCTGTTAGACCAGCGCCGTGACGACCCATACTTCGCTGGCGATCCATTTTCTCGCTATGGCGGACGATCCCTGCATGAGATGTCCCATGGCGAAGCATTTCTTTCAATCATGCAAAATCGATTCGAGCATGGACTATTCTTCTTGGATGAACCAGAATTGGCCTTGTCTCCCCAAAGACAACTCTCGTTGCTTGCCTTGATGCATGGCTTGGTTCAAACCGAAAAAACACAGTTTTTTATCGCCACGCATTCGCCCATTCTGCTTACATATTCAGGTGCTACGATATTCTCCTTTGATCACGGAAAACTCGAACGCGTTCAACTTGAAGTTACTTCCCATTTTCAGATTACCCGCGATTTTCTAAACAATCCGAAAATGTACTGGCGTCATCTCGCCGCGAAAGATACTCCAGCGTGAATGCACCTTCCATAGACCATTCCGCATCCATTGTGCAAGCGTCCGCTTCCCTCTGACACGCTTCTGCGACTTCCACAGGATTGTGCCTAGCAGCTAGCTTCCCAGATTCGGCTGGATTCATGGCTAGGTCAACTGTGGAAGCGTCGTATTCCTGCAGGATCGGCCTAGCCAGCAACAGGCGCTTCCCTAGGCCGCACGCTTCCCATCCACAATCTGGACGTAGCTCGTTCCAGCTAGCGGCCGCTTTCCACAGGTTGGCTTGAAACTGCTTCGGCTACTGCCCCTCGTCAAACCTCACGATACGGATTTGAAAGTGGCGTACTCCTGCAAGATCGGACTATCGGCCTAGCCAGCAGCAGACACCTTCCTATGCCGCAATCTTCCCAGCCACATGTGGACGAGCCGGAGCCAGCCACTGACGCTTCCACAGTTTGGATCATTGCAACAATGTGGACTTGGGCGCTGGTCGCTTGTTCAGTGACTGCTACATCGGAAAGACTGAAGTGGCTAACGGCTGGGAAGCTCAACTGCGGACAAGCTACCGGGTCAGTGTTGGAAGCTTCGAAGGGCTCCTAGCCCAAACCCAGGCCTGGCAATTCCTGAATTCCAAAAGAGCTTACCCTTTTTCCTCGCTTACGAATGGATCGATCGATTTCGTGCAGTCACTATGCTGTCAGCGGCTGGAATGTGGTATCGTGAAATGGCGCTCACAAGCCTTGGCTTTTGCTATGCCCAGATTGGCGATGGTCCGAATGCTCGCAAAAACTATGAACAATGCCTAAAGGAATTTCCGGACAACGAAATGGCCAAATCCGCATTGCGACTAATGGACGCCGGATAGGATTCACGTCTACGTGGTTGTTCGTTGGACGTAGACCTAGGCCGCTTTCCACAGGTTGGGTCGTGACCACTGTGGGCGTTGGCGCTGGCTCCGGCCAATTCGACTAGTCTTGCTACTTCGGATAGACTGAAAAGGATGGAAGCGGATTGAGAAGCAATTCCTTTCCACCATTTAATGGGAAGACATGTATGGCATATTTCAAAAAGTTGCGAGACTTCGAGAGTCGATTCGATACGATGAGTGTCGATGATTTGAGCCAATGGAAGGCCTACTGGACACAGCATGCTCAGGGGTTGGCTCCGAAGGTAAAGAAGCTTGCGATGAAGAGGGTTTTTGAAATCGAAAATGCAATCCAAGCTAGGTCACAAGCAAATGGAAATGGCGATGCATAGCAGCGAATTCGCTGAGTGTCTGTTTTATTCTTTTCGGTAATCAGGCGATCATGAATCTTAACCCATACGAACCTGGCGAGGGCACAGACAGTATTAACAGGACTGAAGCCAGACGTCCAAGCGGTTGGCTTCTGATCTTTCTTCTCGATTTCGGTGTGGCTTTCATAATTATCTACGCCGCATTGAACCTAAGCAGTCTCCTTGGTGTCGGAATGCCGCGTAGGTACGCAAGCTATGCCGTTGAGTTTGAAACACCTTTTTCGATTTGGAATTGGGTGACGCTATCTACCGTTTCGTTAGGATTGATGGCGTTAGCCATTGCGATTACGACGTCGATCGCGAGGATATTTGGTATGGAAGTACAGCACGTGTTTGCCGAACACTTTCGCGGCAACGAACGAGGTAAACGATTACTTGATAGACTGGTCTTTGTTTCCCAGGGGATCCCGCTGCTGGAACGACTAACTACGGCGTATCAGCAACAAAGTTTGCAGTGGATTGTGAGGCGTCGGCTGGACGCCAGCACATGGAAGGGTGTTTCGTCAGAGCAACTGCAGGCTGACAGATAGCGTCGTTACGATTTCCACAAGTTGGACCATCCCCACTGTGGACATTGGCGATGTCCGAATCGACGACGCCTGTGGGATCGGTTAGACTGACGCGTACTAGTTGAGGGCAAAAGGGATGCTGGAAGCGACCCAACTGCCAGCACATAACCCCGGAGCTTCTACGTGCAAAAACAGTCCATCTTTATGGCCGCGTACCCATATCAAAACAATGTGTTGGCGCTTCCCATCACCGATCTAAATGCTGCTTCAGCCTGGTATTCCAAGCACTTCGGTATGGTTGAGGTTGAGCGGTATGACCGACCTGTGCCGACAGTCATTCTTGAACGCGATGGTACGCGTCTAGGTTTTTCGATCAACGGTGGCGATGCGTCACAAGACGGTGCCGCTATGCTCGTATCGGGAATTCATGAACTTAAAGAAGAACTTGAATTCAACGGTGTGAAAATCGGTAGCATGCAAGTGGAGGAACGAGATGGACGCAAACTACACGTGTTTTTTGTGGTTGCTCCAGACGGGCTGTGCTATTACTTTCACGAACCGATGGGTGTCGCATAACATATCGTCGTGATTCTAAGGAAGGAGGTGGGCTGGCGCAGCCAACAACCGGCATCATCCCTAGGCCGCAAGCTTCCCATCCACATATGGACCTAGACGTTTCTAGCGACTTTCCACAGATTGGTGCGTAAACCGCTGTCCAATTTTCAAACTAGCTCCATACGGTGGACATTGGAAATGCCTCGATTGCACGGCGACCGATAGATCGGATATGCTGGAGCGGTTTACGGCGGGGAAGCTCAACTGTTGTCATGCTACTGGGTCAGAGTTGGAAGCGTCGAATGGCTCCCACCCCAAACACAGGACTTACATGGATTCTTTAGCCGTCTAGGGTTGCTCGGATACCGGAGATTTGTCGATGGCCAAAAAGTACAGCGCGAAGGCTGGCCCGTCACCTGCCAGTCGGGCCTACCGGGACCGCGGCCAACCAGTTGACCTGGGGCGGGCATTGGTCGAGGCGTTCATGACGAATGAGCGCATTAACCAGGTGCTCCTCGACTGTCTCAACCGGGAGGTCTGGCGAGCCGAGCCGCCATGCTCGAAGCGACGGAATATCGCGACCACTTTTGCCCACATGCACAACGTCCGGTGCATGAGGCTGAAGATGTCGGTCAAGGACGAGGAGCCGCCAGCGAAGCTGAACCGCGCCGAGGTCACTCCCGCCGAGGCCAAAGAAGCCCTTTGGCAGAGTGCCGCAGCGATGGTCCGTCTAATCGAACGGTCGCTAGAGCGCGGAGGCCATGTTTCTGATTGCCGACCCGACGTCGTGGCTCTCGTCTGCCTAGCGATCACGCATGATGCACATCACCGCGGCCAGATCTGTCATTGGTCCAGCCAGCTCGGAGCGCCACTTTCGCCCGAGCAGCAACTCCAAGTGTGGGAATGGGACAAGCGTTGGCGAGAGGTGGCTAATGTCTGAGTTCGGGGCGAGCGGGAGCATCATGATAGTGAACCTTTCAGAATCCGATGGAGGTACATTTTATGCCTAGTCAATAAGACTTTGAGACATTGTTGGCCACCTATCCGCCGGAAGTCCGAGATCTTGCTGAAGCGGCCCGGCGCCTCTTGGACGGTGTCGTTCCAGGTGTAGTACAATCACTGGATGAATCCGCGAAGCTCATCGGCTACATTTACGGTCCCGGGTACAAGGGTGTTGTTTGTACTCTGATATTGAGCCGCAAAGGCGTCAAACTCGGCATCGTCCGCGGCGCCGAGTTGCCCGACCCGAAGCAGCTAATGCAAGGCAGCGGCAAGGTTCATCGGCTGAAGCTGACCGGTGCTGCCATCCTGGTTTTCCGAGCGTCATCGACTTTTCAGGCGGCCCCGGCAGCTTAGCCGAACGTTTGGTGGCAAACGTTCCGATTACATTTACTTCCAACTTCGGGCTTTCACATCATCTTGTCTGCATTATAGGAGTGACCAATGCGGTTGTTTACAATCATGTTGCTTGCAGCGTGTTGTTTGTGGGTTGTCGCCACTCATGCCTTGGGGCAGAATAGTGATGCCGAATCGGTGGACAAACAATCAACTCAGAAAGAAGGAAAGAAGATGCCCGAGCCTGAAAAATTTCTGGGTAATTGTGTTGGCAAGTGGCGGGGGACAGTGAAGACATGGTTCGAACCAGGGAAACTGGCCGATGAATCAAAAGTCTCCGGTGAGATCGTGTCGTTGCTGAATGGAAATTTCTTTCGGCACACTTACGAAGGATCAATGAAAGGTAAACCGCGGCATGGTGAAGAGACGCTGGCGATGAATGGAATCACGAAGGAGTTTCAGGTGTGCTGGTTCGACGATTTTCACATGAGCGGTGCGATCCTTATCAGCGAAGGGGACGCGATCGAGCGTGGTTTTTCGGTTTCTGGAAAATACGACTGGGCGCCGGGAAAACCTCAGGGTGGATGGCGAACGGACTATGAGTTGAAGGACGCCGATCATTTGACGATCACGGCCTACAACATCATGCCAGATGGGCAGGAGTCAAGGGCAGTCGAAACGGTTTACGAACGGGTGAAGGAATAGTGCCGCAGGACAAACGATTGCAGTAGACTCGGAATACGCGGGCTGGTTCGCTTTGCGCTGTTGACATCATTTCCGACCCGCTGAATCTAAGCGAGCGGAAATGAAGGGATATGAACATTCATGATTCTTAGTCGTGTTCTAGCGCTAATTGGCGTTGCACTACTGGTACTTGTCAGTTGCCGGTTTATTCGAAATGCCGTTGCGAATCGACATTCCCAGTAACGCCCCAATACAGGCCACGACTAGTGCCAAGATCGAGGCGAAATTTTGTGTTCCAGCGATTCCAATTATAGGAATCCACAATCCCACCGCGATTGTCCAGATCCACCATCGGCTCGGTGATAAAAATGAAAGCACTCAACATGTTACCAGTATCGTCATCGCGGTTATTCCAGTAACGTCCCAGTTCGGGCGGGAATCGACATAGGTAATGGCTGCACCGATGAAAAATGCAAGCAAGGTTAGAAAAGTCTTGTTCATGACAATTATCCGCTAATTTAAGAAACGCAGTGCGTGCACTGGAATTCGTTCGCTACCACTCGTCAAACCTCACGAGACGGATTTGAAATGCCTAGATCCGTGTTAAGAGCTTTTTTCGACTAAGGGGTCGATGTCTTCAAATACTGGCGCATTCCCGTCCGTTAACCGAATCTCCACCCTCGTTAGACGTGTAAAAGTCTCTAAAAGCTCATTCTGCATCGTTGCTATTAGGCGAGCGGCGATTTGAAAAATACCAGTCACATAGCGATACTTACGTGAGGGACCTTCGAAATTGTCCCTCGCTTACGCTTCGGGTTGGGATACTGCAATCTGCCGCTCGCCTAACAGCCGACTTGCGAGACTCGTCTAGGACGCCAAAACAACGTTGAAGGTAGTCAAGCTCCCGCTCAACCTTAGCTCTACAATAGGCACCCAAACGGCTTTTAGAATAGAATGGAAGGTCCAGTCCCTCTGTCCCAGATGCCATCCCATCATCCCATCATCCCATCATCCCACCATCCCACCATCCCACCATCCCACCATCCCACCATCCCACCATCCCTCCATCCCTCCATCCCTCCATCTCTCCATCTCTCCATCTGAAACTTCGAATGAC
>JANMLD010000495.1:0-6431 GCA_031372345.1 Pirellula sp. | reverse complement strand
CAGCAGATCTTTGCTGACGGCATGTCCCCAACTCATGTGCCCCCATTCGTTCTCTAACGGATTGTGCTGATAGAACAGGTGGTACTCGCCAGCGAAGTAGACTAGCCCGTTGGGGTCATTCATCCAATTGAGTTCCGGTGTGAAATGGTAAGCCGGCCGAAACGGCTCTTGGTAATACTCTTTCGAGCGTCGATATTCGTCGATCCTCCACAATCCAGTTCCGGTTCGCGGTTGATCAGTCAGGATGATTTGATCAAGGTTGATGTGTCCCCAATCACCTTTTGAACGATCGAAAATACTGATCGTCGCGTACTTTCCCTGGAGTTCGCCAACGTCCCAGGACTCCCAGCGAAGTTGGCCGGAATCCGCGCCGGTTGCGGAACGCAGGGATTTACCATCGACGAGCAGTTCCACGCCGGTTTCCCCTGCGTGCCGCCCACCTCCAATCAAGAATGCCAAGAATCGCCGATTGATCTCGAACGGAGGTGTTGCGATCGCACCGGTGGCTGAATCGCCAGTCCCGAATGAATTTAAGAGCCTGCGCCCGCGATAGCCAGTCACTTGCAACTTGTGACCGTCGGTCGGCCCGGTACCAAAGGCGTCCCCTTCGACCTTCCACTCGCCGTACGAGTCGGACTCGAAATCCGCAACGACGATGTCCTGCCCGCGTACTTGAGAACTGACGATGAGCAGGGTGAAAAAACAAGACCCGATTCGGGTAATCATGGCAATTGTCCAGAGAATCGATGGGGTAGCGGTGATAAATTCATGTTGAGCTATTTGCTATTTGTATGGCGTTATAGAAAGTTGGGTTGTGGTACCGCTCCGCGATAGGAGCAAGTTGCGGATGCTGCCTCGCATGCGTATCGAGCGATGGACGCCAGTGAATCACCCCTCAGCCAACCGGTCACTAAAGCGGCAGTAAACGAGTCCCCCGCTCCAACCGTATCGACCACTTTTGTCGGTATACCCGGCTCATCGATCATTTCAAGCTTGGAGACGAGTACCGCCCCATCTGGTCCGCAGGTCATCGCGACCAAGTCCAAGTCGAATTGGTTGAGCAACTGTTTCAATTTCGACTCATCGTCAAATTGGGCAGGTATATTGCAAGCTGCGACAACGCGTTCGAGCTCTTCATCGCTCAGCTTAAGAATACTCGACCGCTCGATCGATTCGCGGATTATCGTGTCATTGAAAAAAGGACTTCTCAAGTTCACGTCAAAGACACGCAAAATACCTTTCTGTTTGGCTCGTAACGCGGTTTTGAGTATGGTTTCCCGGGTCACAATTGAACGCTGGGCGAGTGTCCCAAAGTAGATGGCATCAAATTGATCGATGCATGACTCGAGTTCCTGCGACCAAACAATTTGATCCCAAGCACTATTATCACGAATAGCGAATCGTGGTCTTCCCGCTGCGTCCACGTCGACGCTGACCATACCGGTTGGCGCAAGCTGATTTGATTGAATGAGAGAGCAATCGATCGCATAGGCCTCAAGTATTCGACGCGCTTCGTCACCTTGAGCATCGCGGCCAACTGCGCTGAGCATGCATACGTTGTTGTCCTGAATTGCAGCATGGCATGCGAAATTCGCTGGAGCGCCGCCAAACTTTTCGCCATCGGGAAACAAGTCCCAAAGAACTTCGCCGATAGCGAGTATCTTCTTGTCGCTCAATTCATGCCTCCATTCCCAAATCCGTTTGAATTTCTTCTAATGATCGCCCCTTTGTTTCAGGTACCATCATTTTGACCCAAATCAATTGCAAAATCATCATGAAACAGAAAAACAAAAAGACATAACCTGGGGGAAACGCGGTTACCATCGCTGGAAAAAAAGAAGTCAGCAATGCCGCAAAAATCCAATGCGTAAAGCCGCCGAGCGATTGTCCTTTAGCGCGATATGCGTTCGGAAATACCTCTGAAATAAGAACCCAAATCACTGCCCCTTGGCCGATCGCGTGCGCTGCGATAAACGCAAAGATACATGCAGGGACAATACTATAGGTTTCAGAGAAAAAGGCCCATGAGCACAAACCCAGCGAACCGATGTAGCCAAACGAGCCGATATACAACAACGTCCGACGTCCCAATCGATCGATCAGCCATAATCCTACGAAAGTAAAAACGAGATTCGTAACGCCGATCCCTACCGATTGAAGCAACGCTGATTGTTGCCCAAGTCCAGTAAGCTCAAAAATACGCGGAGCAAAGTAGAGGATGGCATTGATGCCTGACATCTGGTTGAAGAACGCCACAAAGAATGCAATCATGATCGGCCGCATCATGCGTTTGCTCCAGAAGCCGAATCGTACATCCGGTTGATCGTTGGCTGCAGTCATTGCATTTGCACTCTGTTGAATGTCCGTTTCACTCGATTCCGGACTGATAAGCTTCATCACAGCGATTGCCTGCGCACGTCGCCCCACAGTAAGCAACCAACGTGGACTCTCCGGTATAACAAGACAGGACAGCGTATAGATCACGGACGGGATCGCCATTATGCCGAGCATCCATCGCCATGCGTCCTCGCCAATGGAGGCAAGCAAATAGTTTGAGAAGAACGCCATCAAAATCCCAAAAACAATGTTGAACTGAAACATGCCAGCGAGCCGACCGCGATTCTCTGGCGGTGAAATCTCCGAGATATACATCGGCGATGCAACGGTCGAGATGCCGATGGCTACACCTCCTAAGAATCGTGCGATCATGAACGAGTAGACTTCTTGGGCAATCGCGGACCATATGGACCCAACGATAAAGAGGATGCCTACAGACAACAAAGTCGTCTTTCTGCCATATCGATCCGTAGGCCAACTGCCGACGAGCGATCCGAGCACCGTTCCCCACAGCGCTGCCCCCATCGCAACTCCGTGCATCTCGGGACTCAAATCCCAAAGCTTCTGAATTGTCTTCTCAGCACCGGAAATGACCACGGTATCGAAGCCGAATAGGAAGCCCGCAAGGGCTGAAACGATGGACCAAAGTAATAATTTTGATTGAATCATTCCGGCAGTTTAGACAGCTTCTCCAAGCCGCACAAGAATCTGCAAGTACAACTTCAAAAATAGCTATCGTTACAATCTCGGACGCTGTCAGTACAATAATGGCATCCAACACATACTTATGCTGACTGAATTATCATGAGCAAACAGCCGCGACACCAGGAAATCTTCAGCGAACTCAAGGCGGAGATACTTGCTGGCACGTATGATTCTGCCAAACGACTACCCAGCGAGGCTCAGTTAGTGGCTAGGTTCGGTGTCTCTCGGCCCACTGTCGCTCGGGCACTTCAAGATCTCAAGCTCAGCGGAATGCTCGAACGTAGAGCGGGATCGGGAACGTACCTCAAAAAGAATGCTGAACTACCCGCGCGAACCAAGCAGATCGGATTAATTGTGCCTGGGCTCGGAAAGATTGAAATCTTTGATGTGATATGCGGAGAATTGGCGAGTCTAGCTCGCGTTCACGATCTGGGAATGCATTGGGGCGGCAGCACGCACCCGCGTGTTGACTCGAGCATGAGCGTGGCGGAAGCGGAAGGATTGTGCGAGTACTATATCGAAAAGGGTGTGAGTGGCGTTTTCTTCGCGCCATTCGAACATACCACCGATAACGAAGCTGCAAACCGACGCATCGCCGAGCGATTGAGTCACTCGGGAATTCCAGTCGTCTTAATCGATCGCGATCTTTGTGTCTTTCCTCAGCGTAGCACTTACGACCTCGTCGGTATGGATAACTTTGCAGCCGGATACCTGTTAGCCGAGCATCTCATCAAACTCGGAGTCCGGCGTATCGAGTTTGTCTCCCGCCCATTGTCAGCAACGACCGTCGACGCGCGGAAAGCTGGAGCTATAACGGCGATGATGGCCCACCGCGTAGCAATCTCCAAAGAGTTTCACCAACAAGGAAACTGCATGGACGTCGACTTCGTTCGCAAACTGACCGATGGCAAGAGACTCGATGCGGTTATTTGTGCGAATGACCACACGGCCGCACAATTGCTGCAGACACTTGCTCGACTCAATACTGATACGCCGCGAGATTTGCGTGTTGTTGGCTTCGATGATGTTCGATTCGCAACACTGCTTCATGTTCCTCTCACGACTATTCAACAGCCGTGTCGCAATATCGCGTTAACTGCGTTCAATGCAATGCGTGAACGACTAACCGATCCCACGTTACCGGCACGAAGTCTATTGGTAACACCAAGCTTGATTGTTCGCGAGAGTTGTGGCGCGTACTTGGTCGGCGCGTCGCGTGCCGAGTGAAATCATTGGGAAGTACGATAATCCTAGTAATCACCGTCGCACCGGTGTGTCAAACGTCACCCAAACCGGTGCGACTTGGATGAGGGAAAAGATGATGCGATTGGCAAATGCTTCGCATTAATGGCGATAATGCGTGATTGAATCGCAGCAGCAGGAACGTAGTGATTCGAACACTGTCCATCGGCTTTGGAGACCGAGTCCGCTCCCAGGCGAACATTCCTGTATGGCAGAAGCCCAGAGAACTGAGCTTCTGCGTTGATTAATCTTCGAGCTCTACGATCCAGTAGGCTTCGCTAATGAACTTGGACCAGCTCTTCACACGATTCATTCGATCGGCGTAGATCGGCTTCCAAGCTGGACGCACCGGCTCCTTGCGAAGCCTCATGTGCGCCTGAGCCGGAGTGCAGTCAGCCTTCTTCGAATTGCAATCGATACAAGCCAATACGCAGTTCGTCCAACTCGACAGACCACCTTGGGCACGCGGAACAACGTGGTCAATCGTAAGTTCTTCGCTGCCAGGCTGCTTTCCGCAGTATTGGCAACACATCTTGTCACGTTTAAATACGTTTCTGCGGCTGAAGGTAACCTTCTGCGTCGGCATTGCGTCGAACTTGGTCAATGCGATGACTTCCGGGATGCGAATCCGTTGGCGTACCGACTGGATGAACGGCTCGTCTCGATCCGGTACCATTCGGCTCCAATCGCTCCAGTCATACAACTTTTAATCGATCGGGTCGACGATCTTGGCCGAATCGTTCCATAGCATGATCAAGGCACGCGCAACCGTCGCCACGTTGATCGGCTGCCAGTTACGGTTCAGCACCAACGTCGGCCGCTGAAGCGTCGGGCTCAAGCCGATATTGGTTCTGTATGGATCGAAGGTTGCTGCGATAGTGCTCATGCTTAGTCCATGGACGGTGTCCGATAAAAAAGGGTTTGCGAAACGTCAGTTACAAGAACAAATCCAGCGTTCTTTGGTTCAGTGAAAATGAAAAAAACACTTGACGAAGTTGTGACCAGAGATATTCCCCCGACGGACGCTACGCGACCGTCAAGGTTCCGGCCCGTTGTTGAATCAACGAGTGGACCGGGCGGGAATCGAACCTCCTAAACCTTTCGGTCTTTACCGATGTACTCCAAACCGTCAGTCAAGTGATTTTTTAAAACGATCGACGAAGTTATGTGTCAGAGGATTTACGGCGCTCTACCACTGAGCTACGGCGCAATGATTTGCATCAAAGTCGCGCCGATGGGACTCGAACCCACGACATCCGGCTCCTGAAGCATGTACTCCAACTCGGCAGTCGATCGTTGTATTGGTGGCGACGAGGGATTTGAGCAGATTCACTTCCAGGTAGGAGTCGAACCTACCAGCACCTAAGTGCCTTCATACTCATTGAATGGAAACCATGTAGTCCACTTCGTCAGTCGCCTAAGTAGCTCGACCAGGAATCGAACCTGGAACTTCTCGTTAGAAGCGAGAGGTGATATCCGCTTCACCATCGAGCCATATGGCCTTTGACAGTTGGTTGAGCCAACGGAGCGGAAGGCATGGGAGTTGAACCCACACAACTTTTACGTTGCACTGTTTAGCAAACAGGCCCGGCTAACCGTATCCGGCTACCTTCCATAAGTTTCTTGAGTGGAGTCACCGAGATTCGAACTCGGGTCCTTGCCATGCCATGGCAATGTCTTCCCGCTGGACCATGACCACATTTAATTCAGAGGTTCGTTCGAGAATCGAACTCGATCTTCGTTCTTACCAAGAACGCGTGCTCCCGGAACACTTACAAACCATTACCTTTAGTGATCGCGGAAGGAATCGAACCTTCGATTTCCTGCGTGTCATGCAGGTGTCTTAGCCGCTGGACCACGCGATCATTAAACAAGGTGGTTGAGACAGGAGTCGAACCTGCAAAATCACTTGGCTCTCGACCAAGTCGCTTTTCCGGTTTGCGTACTCAACCATTTTGGAAAATGGCGGGTCCAGGAGTCGCACCTGGCAGTCCGAGCTTATGAGGCTCAGATGAGCACTAGCCCACCCGCAAGTTGCAAGCCCCGGAATCGAACCGGGTTACCGACCTTATGAAAGTCAGCTCAGTCCCAACTAGCCTGCAATAAAAGTCACGAAGAGGAGAATCGAACTCCTACGCCTTGATGGC